>NZ_JBALOW010000062.1:0-6787 GCF_036965085.1 Bacillus sp. JJ1532 | reverse complement strand
CGCCTTTCAAGGCTATTTCTAAAATTAGTGGTAATTTATTAGTAAAAATTCCTTTTTAAAAAATGACAAGTTTATTTTTTCCTTATTTATAAAAATTATTTAGAGTTGTTTTCAATAAAAGTAAATCTAGGAACATGCTGCATAATATCTATAAGGAAAGATCCTTCTTAATTCCTAATTTTTTATAAAATGGTATTACCGCAGCCATTCTGTC
This sequence comes from Bacillus sp. JJ1532, assembly GCF_036965085.1. Lineage (NCBI taxonomy): Bacteria > Bacillati > Bacillota > Bacilli > Caryophanales > Bacillaceae > Bacillus > Bacillus sp. JJ1532. The sequence goes on along the minus strand of NZ_JBALOW010000062.1, from coordinate 6,573 downwards.
ATATAACCAAAAAAATAATCCACCTTTGCAGCGACTTTAATTGTCCGACTCCATGTTGCTCTTTTCTGAATATTATCATCTTTTCTGAAATTTCAATTGATACTTCTAATCTGCTATGTTACTATTTTTTCAAAGGATGATGTATATGAAGAAGCTGCCACTCAAGGAAAGGATTGTTGAGACTGCACTCGTTTTGTTTGAAAAGCATGGCTACCATGGAGTGACGGTTGGCCAAATTGTTGATGAGTGCGGGACGTCTAAGGGAGGGTTTTACCACAATTTTAAATCGAAAGATGAATTGCTTTATCACATCCACGATATATTTATCTCCTATGTTCTCGATAAAGCCAGAGAAGCATATGATAATTTTGATACACCTGTTTCTCGTTTATGCGCCATCATTCAGTCTTTTACAAAAGTATTTGATTTATACAAACCTCATATTACCGTTTTTTACCAGGAAAGCACCTATTTAGTTGGAGATTTTTATCAGAAAATTAATGAAAAGCGTGATGAGTACCGGAAATTAATCGTACATGTAATAAAAGAAGGGCAGACAAGTGGCGATTTCCGCTCAGAAGTACCGGCTGAAATTTCTACGATGTCGATCATTGGTATGATCAACTGGACATACAAATGGTTTAGTAAAGAAGGTCCACTATCAATAGATGAGATTGCACTTGTATTTAATGACTTGATTCTTCATTCACTTTTAACGGAAAAGGGCATGAAGGATGATGCAGTCAAAACATATTTACTCAAAAGTCAGCCTATATCATTCTAGCTGGCTATTAAAAAACAAAGGACAGACCGACTAGTCGGTATTTTCAATTGGAACAGCCATAACAAAGACCCGCACAACATGATCCCAATTCGAAGCATTACCTATACTCTATACAGACCAACTGGTCGGTCTTTAAAAAGAGGAGGAAAAAACGTGAATTTCGAATTAACGAATGAACAGCAAATGCTTAAGGAAATGGTAAGGGATTTTGCAGAGAAAGAAATAAAGCCATACGCAAAAGAAGTGGATGAAACTTCACAAATGCGCTATGAAATTTTTAAAAAGCTGGGAGAGCTTGGTTTACTGGGCATTCCTTTTCCTGAAAAGTATGGCGGTGCTGGCGGGGATACGATCTCTTATATCATCGCAGTGGAGGAAATTGGAAGAGCATGTGGCGGCACTGGATTAAGCTATGCTGCAAACACTAGCCTCGGGGCAAGCCCAATATATTATTTCGGAACTGAGGAACAAAAGCAGGAATGGCTTGTGCCGATGGCGAAAGGTGAAACGATGGGTGCCTTTGGTTTGACGGAACCGAATGCTGGATCCGATGCAGGCGGAACAAGAACAAAAGCCGTGCTTGATGGTGACGAGTGGGTCATTAATGGAGAAAAATGCTGGATTACGAATGCTGGCTACTCTAGGCAAGTTATTGTAACCGCTGTCACGGGTAAAAAAGACAATGGCCGTAACATTGTCTCTGCGATTATTGTGCCAACTGATGCACCGGGTGTAAGGATTTCCTGTAATTATGACAAAATGGGTGTCCGCGGTTCCAATACATGTGAAATTGTTCTTGAAAATGTGCGAGTTCCGAGGGAGAACTTGCTTGGCGATGAGAAGAAGGGCTTCAGCCAATTTTTATATACGTTAGATGGAGGAAGGATTTCGATCGCAGCCCTTTCTGTCGGCATTGCGCAGGCTGCCTATGAGAAAGCCCTTCAATATTCAAAAGAAAGGCAGCAGTTCGGGAAATCCATTTCTAACTTCCAGGCGATCCAGTTTAAATTGGCGGATATGGCGATGGAGATTGAATTGGCCCGTAATATGGTTTACAAATCAGCATGGCTAAAGGATCAAGGTAAACCATTTGGAAAGGAATCCGCCTTTGCTAAGCTTTTCGCATCAGAAGCTGGTTTCCGCGTCTGCAACCAGGCAATCCAGATTCATGGCGGCTATGGCTATATGAAAGAATATGATGTTGAACGCCATTTGCGCGACATCAAATTAATGGAAATCGGGGAAGGCACGTCCGAAATCCATCGTTTGGTCATTGCACGCCATTTAGGATGTTAATAGGCAGGAGGAAATAAAATGACCGAATTGATCCGAAAAAGTGTAGGACAGCTTTTATCAGACCGAGCTAAGGAAATGCCAGACCATGATGCTCTTGTATATCCTGATCGGGGCCTCCGCTACTCATACTATGAATTCAATGCTGTATGTGAGCAGGTAGCAAAGGGCTTAATGGCACTTGGTATTCAAAAGGGAGAAAACGTTGCTGTTTGGTCGACAAATGTCCCGGAATGGGTAAGCCTGCAATTTGGCACAGGAAAGATGGGTGCTGTATTAGTCACGGTCAACACGAATTACCGCTCTTCAGAACTTGAATATCTATTAAAACAATCAGACAGTACTACACTCTTTTTAATTGAAGATTACAGAGGGAATTCTTATATCGACACCATTTATGAGCTGTGTCCAGAACTGAAAACATCTGAACCTGGAAAGCTTGAGTCGAAAAGACTGCCATTATTGAAGAACGTGATTATTCTTGGTGAAAAGAAGTACGATGGAGCCTACAACTGGTCCGATATCATTGACTTAGCTAGTCAAGTTACAGATGAAGAATTAAAGGAGAGAATGGCCACTTTGGAGCCAGATGATGTTATTAATATGCAATACACATCCGGCACCACGGGTTTTCCAAAAGGAGTCATGCTGACCCATAGTAACTTGACAAATAATGGTTATAACATTGCGAAGTGCATGGAGTTAACGAACCAGGATCGACTCTGTATTCCTGTTCCATTTTTCCATTGCTTCGGTTGTGTCATCGGGACGCTAGCCTGTGTCAGTGTTGGGGCAACGATGGTACCTGTTCAAGAATTCGACCCTGAAACGGTGTTGCGAACAGTTGAACAAGAAAAATGCACAGCACTTCACGGGGTACCGACAATGTTTATTGCTGAGCTCAATCATCTTAATTTTGCAAAATATGACCTTTCCACGCTTCGTACTGGGGTAATGGCTGGTTCCAATTGCCCGGTCGAAGTGATGAAAGCTGTTATGTACAAAATGAATATGACGGAAATTACGATTTGCTACGGTCAAACTGAAGCATCTCCGGTCATAACTCAGACTCGGACAGATGATCCGTTCGAGCTGCGGGTAGAAACGATTGGCAGAGCTCTTCCGAATGTAGAAGTAAAAATTGTGGAACCTGGAACGACCAACGAACTGCCGGCTAATCAACAAGGCGAGCTTTGCACGAGGGGCTACCATGTGATGAAGGGCTATTACAGGAATGAAGATGCAACGAGGGAGGCCATTGATGAAGATGGCTGGCTTCATACAGGTGATTTAGCTGTTATGGATGAAAATGGCTATTGCCGGGTTACAGGCCGCCTGAAGGATATGATTATCCGAGGTGGGGAGAACATCTATCCTCGGGAAATCGAAGAGTATCTTTATACCCATCCGAAGGTGCTTGACGCCCAAGTAATCGGGATTCCTGATGAGAAATACGGTGAAGAAGTAATGGCTTGGCTGATTTTGAAAGATGGCGAAACGGCAACTGCTGAAGAAATCAAGGAATATTTTAAAAACAAAGTGGCACGCCACAAGATTCCTAAATATATCAATTTTACGGATGCCTACCCTATGACTGCTTCCGGAAAAATCCAAAAGTTCAAGCTTCGTGAGCAGTCTATTAATCAATTAACCATTTGACGAAGTGCAAGGGGCAAGTGTCCCTACTGCATGTTTAGATCTATAAAAACGATTAACCTAGTAACCGAAAGGAGTGATGTTCTTGTTTTCAAAAATATTGATCGCAAACCGCGGCGAAATCGCTTTACGGGTGATTCGTACATGTCAAAAGCTTGGGATTAAAACTGTTGCCATTTATTCAGAGGCTGATGCTGATTCGCTTTTCGTTCGAAACGCAGATGAAGCCTATTGTGTGGGCAAGCCCCAAGTAAACCAGAGTTATTTAAATGTGGACGAAATAATTCGGGTTGCTAAAGAAAGTGGGGCAGAGGCCGTTCATCCAGGCTACGGACTTTTGTCGGAAAATGCGGCATTTGCAGCAAGATGCAAGAATGAAGGCCTTGTTTTTATCGGCCCAGCACCCGAAATTATTGCTTCAATGGGCAGCAAAATTGAAGCGCGCAAGATGATGAAGGAGGCGGGAGTGCCGATCATTGAAGGCATTAACACCCCTCTTGCAGACGAAGATGAAGCCAAATTGGCTGCCGAAAAAATTGGTTACCCTCTTATGCTGAAGGCATCTGCAGGCGGTGGCGGTATCGGAATGCAGCTCGTCCATTCGGAGGAGGAGCTTGTTAAAGCGTTCGCCGGTAATCAAAAGCGGGCAGAGTCCTTTTTTGGTAACGGGGCTATGTTTCTAGAAAAATATATTCCAGAGCCACATCATATTGAAGTTCAAATACTGGCTGATACGTATGGAAATGTTGTACCCCTTTGGGAGAGGGAATGCTCTATCCAACGCCGCAATCAGAAGGTAGTTGAAGAAGCACCGTCCCCTTTTATTAGCGAAGATACACGCTTGAAAATGCTGGATGCAGCTGTTTTAGCAGCAAAGCATATTGGCTATTCAAACGCAGGCACGATTGAGTTCTTAGTAGATAAAGAGCAAAATTATTATTTCCTTGAAATGAATACAAGATTGCAAGTTGAGCATCCGGTTACAGAAGAAATTACTGGCCTCGATCTTGTAGAGGAACAGCTGAAAGTGGCCGTAGGTAAACCGCTTTCTTTTACCCGTGAAGAGGTAATACGGAAGGGGCATGCCATTGAGGTCAGGATCTATGCAGAAGATCCAAACACCTTTTTCCCATCGCCTGGAAAAATAATCGAATTCCAGCTGCCGGACGGTGAAGGAATCCGGAATGAATGTGCAATTGAAGCAGGTTCTCAAGTGACACCCTTTTATGATCCGATGATTGCTAAATTGATAGCATGGGGTGAAACAAGGGATGAGGCTGCTGCACGAATGAAGACGGCCCTCGAAAATTATAAAATTGTTGGGATTAAGACAAATATCCCGATGCTGCTTAAAACTGTATCTCATGAGCAATTCTTATCAGGTTACACAACGACCCAATTTGTAAACGAATATTATTTACCGTTCATTACATCAACTAAGTGAGGAGAAATGACAAATGGCGAAAATCGAAGCAAGTATGGCAGGAAATGTGTGGAAGGTATTAGTTAAAGAAGGTGACGTGGTGAAGGCGGGTCAGGACGTAGTCATCCTCGAATCTATGAAAATGGAAATTCCGATTGCGGCTGAGGAAGATGGAATCGTGACAAAGGTCCATGCCCAGGAAGGGGAATTTGTAAACGACTCTGATTTGCTTGTAGAAACCGAGTAGGGTACAAGCTGATTATGATTGATTAAAGTCCACTGGGTTGCTATGCGAAATTAGAGTGGACTTTAAGAACGGTCATAAAAGCATCGAGGGGGTGAAATGTTGAAACTGCCAGAAAAAGTCACGATTAAAGAAGTAGGACCGCGGGATGGATTGCAGAATGAAAAAGTGCTTGTTCCAACGGAAGATAAGATCTCATGGATTAATTCGCTTTCAGAAACGGGGATTTCCTATATTGAGGTTAGCTCATTTGTTCACCCTAAATGGATTCCTCAGCTGGCTGATGCCTACGATGTACTTAAGACCATTAAAAGAAAACAGGGCGTCACTTATGCCGCCCTCGTTCCTAATCTTAAAGGGCTTGAACGTGCACTAGAAGCAGGTATCGATGAAGTGAGCGTCTTCATGTCCGCAAGTGAGGGACATAATCTAAGCAATATCAATAAGTCGATAGAAGAAACATACCCCATTCTTCAAGAAGTAGTTAAGGAAGCAAAACAAGCTGGAAAATCTGTCCGAGGCTATGTGTCTACGGTAATTGCCTGCCCGTATGATGGAGCCGTTGCCCCATCTAAGGTTAGGGAAGTTGCGGACCGACTGTTTTCAATGGGCATTGATGAGCTTTCGCTCGGTGAAACGATTGGGGTTGGTGTACCAAGTCAGGTGGAAGCCCTTTTGGAAGAGCTTTTGCCGCATTTCGATTCTGGAAAGCTTGCGATGCATTTCCATGATACAAGAGGAACGGCACTTGCCAACATAGTAAAATCCCTTGAAATGGGCATAACCATTTTTGACAGTGCGCTTGGCGGATTGGGCGGATGTCCTTATGCGAAAGGCGCGTCAGGGAATGTTGCTACGGAGGATTTGCTGTATTTGCTTCATGAAATGGGGATTGAAACAGGGATCAACCTTGAGCAACTTTTAAAATCGGCCCTGTTGATTGAAGGTACACTTGGAAAAAAATTAAAAAGTCGACAGATGGATATCTATCACGCTGGACGATAAGAGAGCTTCGTGTATATGACGAGCGTTTTGCTAGATTACAGGTGAAATGTGCGTACTATGGGAAGTTCATAGCGCTCGTTTTTCAAGGGACTAGGTTAAAACACGCACTATGAGGGGTTCATAACGCTCGTTTTTCAAGGGTCCAGGTGAAAACGCTCACTATGAAGT
>NZ_JBALOW010000061.1:0-13356 GCF_036965085.1 Bacillus sp. JJ1532 | reverse complement strand
TTATTATTGTATATATTGTCGAAATGTGTTATTGTGTTATAGTAATAAAAATGCAGTGCAAACTTCACAATTTTTCTAAAATTAAGTCTACACTTCATTTTAAGGGGAAAAACATGGAATTAAAAAAGATTATCCTTGCGAACTATAATCAGCTCTCAAAGGGTCAGCAGAAGGTTGCGAATTATCTTCTCAAAATGCCTAAGGATTTTGCTTTGTTTTCCGCAAATGAAATCGGTTTCAAAGTGGGGGTTAGTGAAACGACTGTTATTCGATTTTGTTATGCGATAAAATTATCTGGCTTTTCCGATTTGCAAAAGAAGGTGCGTGAACTGCTCCTTTATCAGGAGAGCAGCCTTGGGACTTATCATACAAATAAGCTGCAGTTAGCCGAAGAGCCAAACTTTTTCGCCAAGGTCATGGAAAAGGATCGGGAGTGCATTAAAGAGTTGATGTCGCTTGTCAATGATGATGAATTGTATCGAATGGTAGATCAGCTTGTAAATGCGGAAGCAATCTATATTTCAGGAATGGGAACATCATTTCCGGCAGCAAATTGGCTTTCTTTTACACTTAGTTTAGTGAAGGATCGGGTTAAATTAGTCCGTTCCGATTCAGATGATATTGTTTTCACGTTAAGCGGGATGAATAGTCAATCTGTCATGATAGCCATTTCTTTTCATCGTTATTTAAAAGAGACGATCAAAATTGCAAAATTGGCAAAGCAGCAGGGGGCAATCATTATCGGGATTACAGATTCTCCTCAATCACCGATAAGTGAATATTCTGATATGCTATTTCCGATTTTTCCTTTTAATAAATCTGCCATAGACACGACAACAGCCCTATTTTCTTTTTTAAACGCGGTTGTTGCCGGTGTAACAGTAAAAAATTCAAATCGCTTTGAAAAGCGCAAAGAGCAATATGAAGAATTATTTAAAGATTATTTCTTTATTGATGGAGGGGAAGTTACTTGAAAGATCACTTAGATCAGCTTAAACCAACTATTAACTCCCTTTTTGATTACTTTCATCAACATCCTGAAGTTAGCTGGGAAGAGTTCAAAACGACTGAATATATTCAAACATTCCTTGAGAAGCAGGGCTTTAAAGTAAAAACCTTTGATGATTGTACAGGACTTGTTGCAGAAGTAGGCAGCGGAGATATTTGTGTAGGTTTACGAACGGATATTGATGCGCTTTGGCAGGAAGTTGGTGGAATATACAAAGCAAACCATTCTTGTGGGCATGACTCCCATATGACGATGATCATCGGAACGATGCTGCTGTTGAAGAAAATCAACTTTCCGAATAAAGCAAAACTAAAATTTATTTTCCAGCCCGCTGAAGAAAAGGGAACAGGGGCATTGAAAATGATCGAGAAGAATGTAGTAGATGATGTTGACTACTTATACGGTGTTCATCTAAGACCTATTCAGGAGCTAGAAGATGGATATGCTGTACCTGCCGTTTATCATGGAGCTGCTAAGTTTATTACGGGAGAAATAATTGGTGAAGATGCACATGGAGCAAGGCCACATCTAGGCCAAAATGCCATTGAAATTGGTGCCGCAATCGTCAATGAAATTAAAGGCATTCATCTAAATCCAATGGTTCCGTACTCAGCAAAAATGACTAAATTCCATGCTGGCGGCGATTCAGGCAATATCATACCGGGCAGAGCATCCTTTAGCCTTGATGTACGAGCGCAAACGAATCAAGTAATGGAAGAGTTAACGGGGAAAATTGAGAATATTTTTAAACAAATAAGTTTATTGTACGGGGTAAACATTCCATTTGAAACAAAAGCGAATGTAGCTGCTGCGGAGGTAGATTTGGAAGCAGTTGTATTTATGAAGCAGGCTATTATAGATACGCTAGGTGAAACTGGGCTGAAACAGCCTATCATTTCGTCTGGTGGCGAAGATTTTCACTTTTACACTTTAAAGAGACCGAACATAAAAGCAACGATGCTAGGACTTGGTTGTGGGTTAACGCCAGGCCTCCATCATCCAAACATGACATTTAATCGTGAGGCGATGTTCTCAGGAATTGAAATTCTAACGAGAACTATTATGAACACATTGGCAGACAACTAAGAGGGTGATTATCTTGAATGGAAATTTTGAAATACGAACTTTACACAGCAGCAGTGAAATGAAGCTTGTTCAAAAGCTAGAAGAAGAAGTATGGAATATGAGTGCCATTCCGATTCATCAAACGGTTACGGCTGCAAAAAATGGCGGCATTATGTTAGGTGCTTTCGATCAAGAAAAACTAGTTGGATTCAGCTACGGATTTCCTGGATTTGATCAAAAGCAAACCTATCTCTGCTCTCATATGCTCGGAATCCACCCTGAGTATCAGGAAAAAGGGATTGGTGCAAAGTTAAAAGTAGAACAAAAAAGAGAAGCTGCCGAAAAGGGATACGAATTGATCATATGGACATTCGACCCGCTTGAAAGCAGAAATGCCTACCTCAATATGAATAAGCTTCGCGGCATCTGTTGCACCTATATAGAAAATTGCTACGGTGAAATGGAGGACGGACTGAATAGCGGGCTGCCATCTGATCGATTTCAAATCGATTGGTGGATTAATAGTGAGCATGTCTCAGACAGTAAAAGTTTGAATGAGGTCCAGTCTAACGAAGGAATTCATCTGATCAGCTGGGAGACAACAAGCAATGGACAGCCCAAATTAGGGGATTTAGATCAAGGAATGATGACAAATCTAACAAACATCGATCAGCCCCTCCTTGTACCAGTACCTGCAAATTTTCAAGAATTGAAAAAAACAGATCATGAGCTAGCCGTTGACTGGCGTTTTAAGACAAGAAAAGTCTTTCAGCACCTTTTTGAAGCAGGTTATGCTGTAGTAGCTCTGCAAAAAACAAATGATTTGCCTGTTCATTATTATGTTATAACGAAGATACAATCACTTAGTATTAAAAAGTAGAAAAGGTGGATACCGATGAAATTAAAAGAAATTACTTTGCGTCATTTAAAAATGAGAATGAAATCCCCATTCACAACAAGCTTTGGAACAATGCAAGACCGGGATTTTATTTTGCTTGAAGCAAAGGATGAAAATGGAAATAGCGGCTGGGGCGAGTCTGTTGCCTTCCATTCGCCTTGGTATAATGAAGAAACATTACAAACAAATTGGCATATGCTCGAGGATTTTCTTATCCCGCAAATATTAAATAAAGAGATTAAACATCCTGATGAAGTTTCTGAAATCTTTTCGTACATTCGGAAAAATAATATGGCAAAATCTACCCTTGAGGGAGCGGTTTGGGACCTTTATACTCAAGAACAAGGAATTTCACTCGCGAAAGCACTCGGCGGAGAAAAATCAAAAATTGAAGTTGGCATCAGTATTGGTATTCAAAACACAGTGGATGATCTTCTGAAATTAATTGATGAATATGTAACTGAAGGCTATAAGCGGATGAAAGTGAAAATTAAGCCAGGCTGGGATGTAGAGGTTATGAGGGAAGTTAGAAAGCATTTCCCTAATGTTCCTTTAATGGCTGATGCAAACTCAGCATACCGCTTAGAGGATATCGATCATCTGCGTGCCTTGGATGAATTTGATCTCATGATGATTGAACAACCATTAGCATCTGATGATATTATCGATCATGCCACACTTCAGAAACAAATTAATACGCCTGTTTGCTTAGACGAAAGTATTCATTCATACGAAGATACTCGTAAAGCAATTGAATTAGGAAGCTGCAAAATTATTAATATTAAAATTGGCCGTGTCGGAGGTTTGACAGAGTCAAAACGAATCCATGACCTATGTAAACAGCATGATATTCCGGTTTGGTGTGGAGGAATGCTTGAATCAGGTATCGGCAGAGCACATAATATTGCACTCACAACTTTAGATAATTTCATACTGCCTGGAGATACAGCTGGATCTTCTCGTTATTGGGACAAGGACATAATTGATCCGGAAGTAGTTGTAAAGGATGGTTTTATCACGGTTCCTGATACACCTGGAATTGGGTATGAACCAAACAGAGATACGATTAAACAATATACAATTACTGAAAAAACCTTTTCCTAAGCGATTTTAAAAAGGGTTGAAGGAGATGGGAGGTTCTTCTTCTCCTTTTAGAATAAATTTTCAAAAAATTCAATTATACGGGGGCATTTATGAAAAAGAGTATTCAAATGGCAGGTGCATACATCGGTACAGTTGTCGGAGCCGGTTTTGCTTCTGGACAAGAAGTTTTGCAGTTCTTTACTAGCTTTGGATGGTTAGGATTTTTTGGAGCGATCTTGGCAACCTTACTATTTGCTTTTTTAGGAATGAATATTATTCAAATCGGGAGCCGTCTGCAAACACATTCCCATAAAAATGTCGTATATAGTATTTGTGGAAAATATTTAGGAATTGCAGTAGACTTTATCATTACTTTCTTCTTATTTGGAGTTGCAGTGATTATGTTTGCGGGTGCTGGTTCAACGTTCCAACAGCAATTTGGCATTCCAAGTGCAATCGGAAGTTTGATCATGGTAGTACTAACAATCGTTACTTGCTTCTTTAATGTGGAAAAAGTACTTAATATTATTGGGGGTATTACCCCAGCATTAATCGTGTTAGTTTTGTTGATAGCAGGATATGCATTATTCACAATGGATGCTAGCTTTGCAGAGCTTGACAAGCTGGCTGAAGGGCAAAATGCAGCTGCCTCAAACTGGTTCCTTTCTGGTTTATTGTATGTTTCTTTTAATATCACTTGTGCGATTCCAATGCTTGCAGTTATGGGCGGAACGACAAAGAATTTAAAGATCGCCGGAATGGGCGGTATTCTTGGCGGAGTCGGATTAGGTCTTATGCTTATTCTCATTAATGTCGGCATGTATACAAGATTAGGCGATATTGGCGGTTTAGATATTCCGATGCTTTACTTGGCAAATGAAATATCTCCAATTGTCGGAATTTTCATGTCTATTGTCCTTTTAGCGATGATTTTTAACACAGCAGTAGGAATGCTTTATGGGTTCGCTGTACGGGTAATGAAGCCAGGTACGATGAAATTTAATGGATTTGTCACAGCAATAGGTTTTGCAGGATTTGCTGCAAGCTTCGTAGGATTTACAAAACTAGTTGGAACATTGTACCCAATTACTGGTTACCTTGGGTTTGCTTTGATTGCCGCAGTTATTGTTTACTGGGTAAGAGGTAAAAGAAATAATCAAAACCAGCAAGAACATAAGATTGCTTCTTAAATAATAGAAACCCTTTTAGATTGCGGTAATAAACGTAATCTAAAAGGGTTTTTTCCTTTTTCTGAATTGTAGGCAATGAAACTAGCGTTTATTTGATATAGCTATTAACCAAGAGGCCCAGCCAATTCTTGGAGGATTCAGTTTGGCTTGTACATTTAAGTAGGAATTTCAATGGACCATTCAATGTAAGGGTTTTGCAGGGACTTCTTTTAAAACGATTACCGTCTGGACCCTAATTTAGCCGAAATACGCTTTCCGGTTTCAATTACTTTTTTGATTAAAAAATCATGCCTGTTTTGAGATACATTGAAATTGACATATCCTATACTGACAGCGCCTATTAAATCATTCCATTGGTTGTAGATCGGTGCTGCTACAGATGATGTGCCTTCCGTTCTTTCTCCATGGCTAATTCCATAGCCTTGAGATCTGATTTGTTTGAGCATATTTAAGAAGCTCATCTTTTCTTCTTCTTTCACAATCAAATTTACGATTTTCAACATTTCCTCAGCAGGCATATGTGCAAGCATTGTTTTATTGGCAGCTCCGATATTCATCGGGATCCGTATTCCTAATTGGTCATTAATTCGAATCGGATTGGTCGGGCAGTCAATTCGTTCAACAACAATCGATTCCAGTCCAATTGACTTACTATAATATATGCTTTCTTCTGCCTCAAGCATTAATTTCTCCATTTCTGGACGAATCAAATTAACAAAATCAAAACTATCATATAGCTGTAAACCATACTCAAGCCAAGTGTTACCTAAAGAGTATAGCTTTGAATCGGGATCTTGCTGAACAAGTCCATGTTTTTTCATTGCTTGTAAAAGTCTGTGCATCGTACTTGCCGGTAAATCACAATCTTTTGATAGATCTGTTATGGACAGCCACATTTTATCCTGATTATTTGCTAAGGCTTTCGTTACTTGCATAGCACGGTCAATCGTTTGCATAAATTTGTCTCCCATTCCATTTATATATTTCTATTATATATAAAATATTGAAAATTAAAAGATTCCTTCAATTCAAAAAATATTGACATAGTTCTTTATCTACTATAATATCAGAATTATAAAATTCCTAACAGAGGAATTTGATTCCGTTAGGTGGAAAAGGAGGAGTTCGAGTGGATTACTGTCAATCTATGTACAAACAACTTACATCAGTAGTAGTAAAACACCCAAACGATGCTTTCATTAGCCAAGAAAACTTAAGTAAGGAATGGGAAAGATTTAATTACATAGAGGAACCCAATTTTGCCGAGGCTCAGGAGGAATATGAAGAATTCCTTTCCATCCTTAGCAAGCATGTCGATAATATTGAATATTTACCTGCTTCAAATCAAGTTGGCCTAGACTCCCTTTATACTCATGACCCAGTCAAATTTACAGGGAAAGGAGCAATCATTTTAAAATCGGGAAAAAAACTGCGTCAAAGCGAAGCATTGGTTTATAAACAATACCTTCAAGAAAAGGGCATACCAATCCTTGGGGAGCTAACAGGGAATGCGATGGCCGATGGAGGAGATATCGTATGGTTGGATGACCGTACACTTGTTGTAGGCCGCGGCTACAGAACGAATGATGAGGCAATACGCCAAATTAGAGAAATGACGAAGGATTTAGTAGATGACTTTATCGTTGTTCAACTCCCGCATGATCAGGGAGAAGCAGAGTGTCTGCACCTCATGTCTTTTATAAGCATGGTAGATTCCGACTTAGCCGTAGTTTATTCAAGATTAATGCCCGTATTCTTTAGACAATTGCTGATCGAAAAAGGTATTCAATTAATTGAAGTTCCTGAAGAGGAATACCATAACCTCGGTTGTAACGTCTTAGCATTAGCACCGCGAGTTTGTATGATGGTTTCTGGAAACCCTTCCACGAAGCAGCAATTAATTGATGCAGGAGCAACAGTTTATGAATACAAAGGCCGTGAAATCTCGTTCTTAGGTACAGGCGGACCAACTTGTCTAACTGGTCCTGTTATCCGTAAATAACAGTCAATTATTTCGAGGAGGATTAGAAATGTTTAAAAATACGATTGTAAAAACACCTGGAGAAACTTATATAAATGGATTAACAACTTCAGATTTAGGAACACCAATCTATGAAAAAGCGTTGGAACAGCATGAAGCGTATATAGAAGCTTTAAAAAAGTGTAATGTAGAAGTGCATGTAATGCCAAAGAATGCTGATTTCCCGGATTCAACATTTGTAGAGGATACAGCTGTACTAACATCAGAATTTGCCGTTATTTCAAATCCAGGCGCACAAACAAGAAACGGCGAGATTATCGAAATGGAGCCTGCTGTTAAGTCATTTTATGAAAAGCTTTATTATATTAAAGCGCCAGGTACGGTAGATGGCGGAGATGTACTTCAAGCAGATGATCATTTTTATATCGGTCTTTCTGAACGTACAAATCTAGCGGGTGCTGAGCAATTGAAGGCAATCTTAGAATCTGAAAACTACAAAGCTACCATTATTCAGCTGGAAAAGTTCTTCCATTTGAAAACAGGTATTTCTTATTTAGGAAACGAAACCATGGTTCTTGCAGGTGAGTTTATCAACCATCCTGACTTTGCTTCATATAAAAAAATCATTGTACCAGCTGAGGAAGAATATGCTGCAAACTGTATTCGCGTCAATGACTATGTTATTATCCCAGCTGGCTTTCCAAAAACAAAGCAAATGATTAATGAAGCTGGGTATCAAACGATTGAGCTTGATATGTCGGAATTCCGTAAATTAGATGGAGGCTTAAGCTGCTTATCATTACGATTTTAGAAGATTTGTTGAAATAGAAGAAGCTGAAAGAGGGCAGAGAGACACATTGCTTAAATCAGCTTCTCCTTACCCTAGATCTTGCACAATTATGTAAGGGTTAACAATTATTTGAAGATTCTACGAAAAATAAGCGGGAATTTTATTTTGAAGGGTGTGAGTCGTGTGGTCAATAAGGAATTACAGGATAACCAGTTGAATCGTTCGATGAAGAGGCGGCATTTATTCATGCTTTCTCTTGGAGGGGTTATCGGAACCGGATTGTTTCTAAATGTGGGTTATACGATAAACCAATCTGGGGCTGGTGGCGCATTAATCGGGTATTTATTTGGGGGATTAATTTTATACCTCGTAATGGTGTGTCTAGGGGAGCTTGCCGTCTATATGCCTGTTACCGGTTCTTTCCAAGCATATGCAACTAAATTTATTAATCCTTCAGCTGGCTTTGCTTTAGGCTGGATGTATTTCATCGGTTCAGCAACAACTGCTGGGGTTGAATTTACCGCAGCAGGAATTATAATGCAGCGTTGGCTCCCAGATGTCTCTATTTGGATTTGGTGTGCTATATTTATCGTCTTGTTATTCTCACTCAATGCCCTTACAACGAAAGGGTTTGCGGAATCAGAATATTGGTTTGCCGGTATTAAAGTAGTTGCTGTTATTTTCTTTATCATTATTGGAGCGGCAGCTGTCTTTGGAATTATTCCATTAGCCGATCGTCCTGCTCCACATTTCCAAAACTTAGCACCATCCGGACTTTTCCCAGCTGGGATTGCAATCCTTTTTGTTACGATGATGAATGTCATCTTTTCTTACCAAGGGTCTGAACTAATTGGAATTGCTGCCGGTGAGAGTGAAGATCCTGAGAAGAATATTCCACGTGCAATCCGAAATGTACTAGTTAGAATTATTGTGTTCTATATTTCTTCTATAATTGTATTATCAGCTATTTTTCCATCAGCTGAATTGGGATTGCTAGAAAGTCCATTTGTAACTCTTATGGATTTAGCTGGTATACCGTACGCACCAGATATTATGAACTTCGTTATTCTGACAGCGATTTTATCCGTTGGAAACTCTTGTTTATACGCTTCAACACGTTTGCTTTGGGCGATGGCACATGAGGGAATGGCACCGAAACGCTTCGGAAAGCTATCAAAAAGAAAGGTACCATTTGCTGCACTAGTCTTTACGATGCTTTTTTCCTTATTATCATTGTTAACTAGTGTAATAGCTGCCGATACCGTTTTCGTCCTTTTGATGTCTATTGCAGGGATCTCAGTTACAATCTCGTGGATGGGCATCGCACTTTCACAGTTTATGTTTAGACGGAAATATATACAAGCGGGCGGAAAAATTGAGGATTTGAAATATAAAGTTCCATTATATCCCTTAGTTCCGATCATTTGTATCGTATTTTGTTTAGCCATCCTGATTTTCTTAGCATTTGATCCAACACAGCTTGTAGGATTATTAGTTGGAATAGGCTTCCTTGTTGCATGTATTGTATTCTATCGATTTAAACTTGCAAAAAATGAAACGGCACAGGCAAATTCAGATATTAATAGAACTGTATAAAGATTACTTGATTACATGGAAATTAATATAATTTAAGGATTTGTAAAATTTTGAATAAGAGGGAAATCAAAAGGAGTTTTGAATGATGACACAACTTAGATGGGGAGAACCGGAATCGTTACGTGAATTATTATGCGAAGTTGTAAGCTGGAAAAGCATGACACTTACTGAAGGAGAATGTGAATTTCCTGTTAAACTCCTAGCCAAGCTCCAGGAACTTGATTATTTTACTCATCATCCTGATCATTTAAGACTGGATAATGCAGATTTGGGCCGTCGTTTTCTTACTGCGCTGTATAAACATCCCGAAGCTAGTGAAACGATTGTTTTAATTAGCCATTTTGACACGGTCAATACGGAAGAATATGGGGATATTGAGCCCCTTGCCTATCAGCCGGAAGCATTGACTAAATTACTTCATGAAAGAATTAATGACTTGCCTGAGGACGCTAAACAAGATTTATTATCTGGTGAGTATTTATTCGGCAGAGGCACAATGGATATGAAAATGGGCCTTGTTATGCATATGAGCTTGATAGAAAAAGCATCGATCGAGCAATGGCCAATTAATCTTCTATTACTAACAGTTCCGGATGAAGAGGTTAATTCCTCAGGTATGCGCGCAGCTGTTAACAAGCTTTTAGAATTAAAGGAACAGCATAAATTGACCTATAAGCTTTTCTTAAATGGTGAGCCTGTATTTACCCAAGAGCCTGGAGATCGAAAATACTATGTGTATTCTGGTACCATCGGTAAAATTATGCCATCCGCTTTATTTTATGGAAAAGAGACACATGTGGGAGAACCTTTGAGTGGCATTACAGCTCCTTATATTGCGTCATTTTTGACACAGCAAATGGAATGGAATTCCGGATTTCAAGAATCGGTATTAGGAGAAAAGACTCCACTTCCAGTAACCCTTCAGCAAAAGGATTTGAAATTGGAATATTCAACACAAACGCCATATCGTGCTGCAGCCTTATATAATGTTTTTCTAATGAAAAAGAATGCTTCTGAAATTATGAATTTATTTGAAGAAGTTGCACAGGAAGCAGCCAGGGCCTGTAATGAAGCATACAAAAAAATCTGTTTAGGCCAAGGCGTTGCTCCTGTTGGAGAAGTGCGTGTACTCCGTTATGAGGAACTGTTAAAGTATGCGATCGGAAAGATTGGTGCAGAACATGTGGAGGAAATCAAAAGGAATATCCTTGCCAACAAAGATTGGGATGACCGTGAAAAGTCACTTCGCATTGCTGATGCCTTGATTATTCAATGTCAGGAACTGACACCTGCAATGGTTTTACTTTATGCACCGCCTTACTATCCAGCGATAAATTCTTCAGAAGATGAGCTTGTCAAAAAATGTGTGGATTATGTGAAGGAGGAAGGGCTTCAGAAATTTAACTTACCTGTTCACCAAATTCACTATTTTAATGGAATCTGCGATTTAAGCTATGTGAATTATAAGGATGAAGGGGAAGGCTGGACAGCATTTGTCACAAATACTCCTGTATGGGGAGAGAGCTATAGCATCCCATTTGAGGGAATGAAACTGCTTGATGCGCCTGTATTAAATGTCGGTCCATTCGGAAAGGATGCTCATAAACGAACCGAACGCGTTCATATGAAGAGCGCTTTTGAAGAGGTTCCTGCTATTGTCGAAGGTATGATAAAGATGATGGTGCATGAGAAAGTTTACGTGTAATTTATGAAAAAAAGAGACATCTTCTAAGGAAATGGGGAGGATGTCTCTTTTGTTTCGGGGTTAAGAAGATTTTTTCTGCTGATCACTTTTTTCAATGAGTGATCCTTTTTTAATCCAATATTGGAAATTGTCCAATGGAAAGACACCTCTGCAATCAGGGTTATACATTTGCACTACGACACTTCCTGGGTTTACTTCTATAATCCTTAGTGATTCAGACTTAGCGATATTTGGGATAAAACAGCTTTTCATTTCAAATTCCATATTATTGTGTAAATCCATCCTTCACACTTCCTTAAAATATTGATGATATATGCTTTATTCATATGTTCCCCAATGGATTCCTTCTTATCCAAAAATTGGACAAATTTACATCGAAAAATAGATTGAATTATCTAATTATTACTGCTAAAATAGAAAAAAGGTCAAGGAGTTGGTTTACAATGGAAAAACATTTATTGAATTCGGCTCAACAACACGAAGAGAACATGGATGAAATTCTTGCAGAGCAATTTTTAAACAACACCTTGCTGACATTTCGAAGAGCACGGCTCAAATTGGAAATTGACAAAACCCTAATTGAACGGAACAAAAAAGAATTTATGCGCCTAACGGAAGAATTAAAGAGCATTTCATAGATTAAATTGAAGGCTGCCATCTAAAGATGAGCAGCCTAAATTTTTGAGGGGGATTACGTCATGACTACACCAGCAATACATATTTCGGATGAAGCATTAATGAAGCTCAGGGAATTGCTTGAAGATCATTTAGATCAATCTGTGCGGTTGAAAGCCTATCCAACAGGTGAGTGCTGAGGAAATGTTGTATTTATGTTGTCCCTGGATGGGGCAAAGGACACAGATATTAAGTTTATGATCGATGGCCTTCCTTTTGTGATGGATAGGCATTCGGAGGTTTTTATTTTTAAAACGTTGTGTATTTCTATCGGTGAAGATGGGGGATTTGTCGTTGTGGATCGGTTTTTGTAAAAAGGGATTTACAAGATTAAAAGGATGTGAGAGAAATTATTATTAAAGCTCGTCATGAACCAGAAGAATTAAAGTTGCTAAAATGCTTGAGACCGAGAATGAATTTGTCAGAAAAAGACAGGAGTACACTTACTAATCTCGAAAAGGGCTATGAAGGTGAGGTGCTTTTCGACAGTTGGGTAGAGGATCTTTCAAATGATTGGATTATTTTAAATGATTTATTATTCGAATCTAATAATACTGAATTTCAAATTGACTCCTTATTGATTTCCTCAGAGACCATTTATCTGTTTGAGGTAAAAAATTATGATGGCGATTTTTATACCGAAGACGATAAATGGTTTTCCCAATCAGGAAAAGAAATTAATAATCCACTGTATCAGTTGGAACGTAGTGAATCCTTATTTAGAAGACTGCTTTACGATTTCGGCGTCAAAACTCCAATTAAATCCTTCGTATGCTTCGTCAACCCCGAATTCCACTTATACGAATCCCCACACAACCAGCCTATTATTTTTCCTACACAGCTTCCACGATTTATAAAAAAAATGCAAAAGAACCCTCCAAGAATCCAAAAAACACCCCTAAAGCTCGCAGAAAAAATTGCTGCAGCCCACATGACTGAATCCCGACACAAGCGGGTTTATGAATATCAATTTGAGAAATTAAAAAAAGGAATCCGCTGTTTAAAATGTGTATCGTTTATGGCTGATTTTAGCTCAGAGCAATTTGTCTGCAATAGATGTGGAGTTAAAGAAAAAGTGGCAACCGGGATATTGCGAACTGTGGAGGAGTTTATTCTTCTTTTTCCAGAGAGAAGGATTACCACTAATGCTATTTATGAATGGTGTGACGGAATTAAGTCTAAGAGGACAATTCGAAGGATTTTATTGTTAAAATATAAGCCATTTGGAAACGGTAAAGACAGTTATTTTGTTAAAATGCCAGATAAATAAAAATCGAACTTACTAGTGAACCGAGAAACACGATTTTGGACAGGTTTTTGGAAAATCGCTGAAAGCTGTCCAATAACTCAGGTTTGTTGGACAG
>NZ_JBALOW010000060.1:7034-13340 GCF_036965085.1 Bacillus sp. JJ1532 | reverse complement strand
ATTTCGCTGCAACAATTGGTGTTGTTGAAGCTGGTTTTAATAATACAGTGTTTCCTGTTACGATTGCTGCAACAGTCGTACCAGCCATAATCGCTAACGGGAAATTCCAAGGAGAGATAATGATTCCCACTCCTAATGGAATGTAGTCATAACGGTTATATTCGTTTGGACGGCTGTTTACTGGAACACCATCTTTAATACGCAGCATTTGACGTG
Organism: Bacillus sp. JJ1532; assembly: GCF_036965085.1. Classification (NCBI taxonomy): domain Bacteria; kingdom Bacillati; phylum Bacillota; class Bacilli; order Caryophanales; family Bacillaceae; genus Bacillus; species Bacillus sp. JJ1532. The sequence goes on along the minus strand of NZ_JBALOW010000060.1, from coordinate 13,124 downwards.
CGTAATATTCTAAGAAATCAATCGCTTCTGCAGTATCTGCATCTGCCTCATTCCATGGCTTTCCTGCTTCTTTTGTTAAAAGAGCAGAGAATTCATGCTTGCGGCGGCGGATGATCGCAGCTGCTTTGAAAAGAACGTCCGCACGAATTTCCGGCTTTACCTTTTTCCATGTTTTGAACGCTTCAACAGCAGCCTGCATGGCTTTTTCGGCTAATTCTTGGCTTGCCTTGGATACACGACCAATCACTTCTTCTTTATTTGCGGGATTATAAGAAACAATTTTTTCCTCAGTAGAAATACGCTCTCCACCAATGACTAAATCGTAGTCTTTTCCTAAATAGCCTTCAACCGTTTTTAAGCCTGTTAGATATGCCTCACGGTTTTCGTCTAACTTAAAATTTGTGAATGGCTCATGTTTGTATGCTTGTACCATGATTCCTTCCCCCTTAGCACTTTTTCATTACATCCATATATCATTGCAAGATATGTGCCAAATATGTATACCGTGTCAAATGTTGTTTTTTCTTTCTTAACAGCAAAATTATTTTGCATTTTGATCTCTCAACACCTGTTAAGGAGCAAAAAAACATTGCACCCCTTCCATTCTTTACATAAAATGAAGGAAAGAATGATGAAGGAGCAAGACAATGAATAATCCAAATTTCGCTCAAATGAAATTAATTAATACGTTTTTCCAACAGATACTTAAAGAAATAGATATCGGAGTCCACGTTGTTGATCACGAAGGCAAAACGATAATTTATAATAAAAAAATGGCTGAAATGGAGGGAATGGATTACTCAGATGTCCTCGATAAGGAGCTATTGGATGTATTCTCCTTTCATAAGGATGAGGCTAGCACCCTTTTGAGAGCTTTAACTCACGGGGAGAAAATCATTAATGCTAAGCAAACTTATTTTAATAATAAAGGGCAGGAAATAACAACGATTAATAACACCTTCCCCGTTTCGGAGGAAGGCGTTCGAATTGGCGCCATGGAAATTGCCCGCGATGTGACAAAACTAGAAAAGCTGATTAGAGAAAATATGAATAAAAAAGGAAACACCCGCTACACATTTGATAGCATTATCGGAATCAGTGAAGAAATTAAGAATGTGATCGAGGCGAGCAAGAGGGCGACCCGCACTAGTTCATCAATTCTTATCGTTGGTGATACAGGAACAGGAAAAGAGCTATTCGCACAAAGCATTCATAATGGAAGCAATCGATCTTCAAAGCCCTTTATCTCTCAGAACTGTGCTGCCTTGCCTGATAGCTTGATTGAGGGGCTGTTATTCGGGACAAAGAAAGGGGCTTTTACAGGTGCGATTGAACGTCCAGGTCTTTTCGAACAGGCGGAAGGCGGAACCTTGCTGCTTGACGAAATCAATTCTCTAAATCCAGCCTTGCAGGCGAAGCTTTTAAGGGTTTTACAGGAACGAATGGTTAGACGAATTGGAGACACAAAAGATCGTAAGGTAGACGTCCGGATCATTGCTACTATAAACGAGGATCCTATCGATGCGATCTCCGATGGAAGACTGCGAAAAGACCTATATTACAGATTGAGCGTTGTTTCTTTATTCATCCCTCCTTTGCGGGATAGAAGGAAGGATATTCAAGATCTTGTCCGTTTCTTTATTGAAAAATACAATCACCTTTTTGGCATGAAGGTTCAAGGGATTGACGATCATGTTTTAAGTGTATTTGAACAGTATGATTGGCCTGGAAATGTACGGGAACTAGAGCATGTTATAGAAGGTGCGATGAATTTAATTGTTCATGAGGAGCACATTGGTTATCTTCATTTGCCGATCCATTTCCGCAATAAGCCGCAATTTAAAAATGATATTTTTACACCGATCAGCCTAACACATCATCAGAATGAATCAAGCAGTCAATTTAAGTCCTTGGAAGATTATATGGATGAAGCAGAAAAAAGCTATTTAGAAAAAGTGTTACAGCTTCATCAATATAATATTACCCAAGCCGCAAAATCTCTTTGCATGAGCCGGCAAAATCTGCAATATCGGCTTAAAAAGCACCAGATTAGGAAAGAGGAAGCCACAGTTAGCGGAAATATTCGACTATAAAAAACTCGCCGATTGGCGAGTTTATATTTTTATTGATAGAGAATATCGTCTTTAAGCGTATTAACTTTATTTAAAGCCTGGGCGATATCTTCATCACCAACCCCAAAATGAGCGAGAGCCTCTCCCAGATGTGTGGCAATGGCATCAAAATGCTCGGGCTGCAGATTCATCCCTTTATGAGCCTTTGCCATCGAATTTCCCGAATATTGATTAGGTCCACCTAAGGCAAAGCTAATAAACTTCGTTTGATGTCTGCGCTGCTTTTCCATATCTGTATTCTCAAAAAATTGGTTTACCGTTGGATCCTTTAAGACTAATTCAGAATAAAAGTAGTCGACAACCTTTACAATTGCCTCTTCACCGCCGACTTTTTCATAAAGTGTTTGTTCTGCCATGTGAAATTCCCCCTTCATATTAATAACAAGAGTTATTATTCGATAGAGATTAAGCAAGTATTCAGGTTCCCTTTGACCAAAAAAAGTAAAAAACCGGGCTAAGCCCGGTTTCCATTCTTATTTCTTAATCAAATCTTCACGTTGAGATTGGTCAATCCACTCTTGAAGTTTATCCTTAAGTGTATTAAATCCTTGAGCCGTATCGTTTTCCACATGGATTGGAGCTGCTGGGCGAGGTTTACGCGGCTTTTTCGCTTTTACTTCAGCCTCGGCTGGCGCTTCTTGTGTAGCACGGATCGATAATCCAATTTTTCCTGATGCCTCATCAACAGATAAAACTTTAACTTCTACTTCATCTCCAACTTTAAGATGTTCATTAATATCCTTAACAAATCCATGAGTAACCTCAGAAATATGAACAAGCCCTTGAGTAGTCTCATTCAACGCAACAAACGCACCATACGGTTGAACTCCTGTCACCTTACCTTTAATAACACTGCCTACTTCGATTTTTTCAGACATGGAAACACTCCTAATTTCTATTAATTTTTATCCTTTTTATTCGCAATTAAAAATTATACCACAGTTCAAGCCTTTTTTCAAAAAGTAATTAATTCGGTCTTGATATTCTCTATTTTGCTCGTAATTAATATTATTATTTAATCTAGACAGACAAGTTTTATTGGATAAGATGTTTTTTGTGATTTGATGTTTGAAAGCAAGGCTTGTTGGGCATGATGGTCTTAAAGACTTTCTAGTATTCCCCCTTTTTGAAGTGACAATCCTTTGGGTTGTCCTTTTTTTGTTTGGTTGATTTCAATTCCTTCGGTGAAAATAAGGTATACTGACATTGAGGGGATATACATGGAGAATACTATGGAAAAACAAGACGTACATATAAATGGAAATCATATTTACTATGAAAGCTTTCAGCGACACTCATCCTCAAAGAAAACCGTTGTCCTACTGCACGGCTTTCTATCCTCAAGCTTTAGCTTCCGGAGGCTTATCCCCTATTTAATAAATGAATATAATGTCATATCTATTGACTTACCCCCTTTTGGGCAAAGCGGAAAATCCCGCCGTTACAAATATTCATATAAAAATATGGCGATGACCGTTATACAGCTCATTGAAAGCATACAATTAAATAAAATCATATTACTTGGCCATTCTATGGGTGGACAAATTTCCTTATACATCGCTCATTTACGTCCAGATCTAATTGATAAAGTGGTACTTCTTTGCAGCTCAGGCTATTTAAAAAAATCAAAGCTCCAGCTTGTTCTTGCGACTTATCTTCCATTTTCTCACCTATTCGTTAAGAGGTGGCTGGAGCGTTCAGGATTAGAAAATAATTTACGGCTCGTTGTTTACAACCAATCTATAATCGATGAAGAAATGGCAGAAGGATATTTAGCCCCATTTTTAAAAGACGATATATTCTTAGCCCTGGCAAAGCTAATCCGTGACCGCGAGGGAGATTTGTCTGCAGATATCTTAAAAGAAATTCAAGTACCCTGCTTATTAATTTGGGGAGAGCAGGATAAAGTAGTTCCACTGCAAATAGGCAAACAGCTGCAACAGGATCTAAATAATTCGAAGCTCATTGTTTTAAAAGAAACCGGCCACCTCCTTCCAGAGGAAAGACCGGAGGAGGTTTTCCAATATATAAAGGAATTTACTAAGAAAGGGTGAATCTGCAAAAGAGTCACCCTTCTCTAAATTGTACACACTCCATCATCTTTAATAGCCAGAAGTTTACGAGCGACTTCTGAGCATTCCTCAATGGCTAGAAGCTTTTCAAAGGAAAATTCAAAAATGGCCTGAATTTTTCTAGCTAGCTTATTCTGATCATCTAAATCATGGACTGCCTGAACAATATCAGCAATTTCCGTTTCATAATTGCCTGCACCCATTCCAAAAGGATCCCACTCATTTATTGTATTGACGAGCTGTATGTTTAATTGTTGAATTTGCATATTATCACCTTTCCGCAGATTAACGGGCTGTAAGACCCCACTTTAAAAAGTTTGAGGAAAAAAGAAACCTATTCAGGTGACTAACAGCCCGTAAAAGCCCTATTATAGGAACACAGACTAAGAACTCCACGTCCTGTGGCAACGTCTGTGTGACCCACATCCTGTGGGCCGCAACTACAATCAGTTGGTAAAGAACAAGTATAATATTTTTTTTATAAATAGCCCATGTCTATCATATTCATCTTGGATTAATCAACACTGATTGAGTTTCACTAAATGTTTTTACTTTTTGTTTCCATCCCTTATTATAGAGGAAAGGCTATATCATTGAAAAGGCGGGGATACAATGAAGAAGTTTGACTTTGACAAAATGATTAATCGGGAAAATACCTCCTCTGTTAAATGGGGAATGACCCAGCAAGTCTTTGGAACGAGCGATGTATTGCCAATGTGGGTAGCTGATATGGATTTCGAGCCGCCTTCAGAAGTAAAAGATGCTCTTCTGGATCGAGTTCATCATGGTGTTTTCGGCTATACGTATCCTTCAACCTCTACTGCTGATAGCATTAAGCAATGGCTTCAGAATAGACACAGCTGGAATGTTGAAAGTGAATGGATTCTTTATAATTTGGGAGTCGTTCCTTCGATTGCAACCGCTATTGAGGCCTATACTGTCCCTGGAGATAAAGTGATGCTCCAATCACCTGTGTATGCTCCTTTTTTCGACATGATTAAGAAGAATAATCGGGAAGTAGTAAATTCCCCCTTAAAGTTAATAAATAATCGATTTGAAATCGATTTTGCTGATTTTGAAGATCGATTAAAAGAGGGAGTTAAGTTATTCCTTTTATGTAATCCGCATAATCCTGGCGGCAGAGCATGGACAAAAGAAGAATTACAAAAGATTGGTGAGCTCTGCCATCAGTATCATTGCTTAATTCTTTCCGATGAAATTCATTCTGACCTTGTTTTTAAACAAAATAAGCATATTCCAATCGCTTCATTGGATAACAAATTCAGTGAGATTACAATTACTTGCATTGCACCAACAAAAACATTTAATCTAGCAGGTCTACAAGCTTCTGCTGTTATCATTTCCAACAAAGAACTTCGCGAAGGATTTCAAAAAGTTCTGCAGCGTCAAGGCTTCTTTTCATTGCCAACATTTGGAGCAATTGGAATGGAAGCTGCTTATCAGCACGGGGATAGCTGGTTGGATGAGGTTCTTGAATACTTACATGAAAATATCGCAACAGCAAAGAGCTTTATCGAAAAACACTTGCCTTCGATCAAAGTCATGGAACCTGAGGGCACCTATTTATTATGGTTAAATTGCCGTGGGCTGGATTTAAGCGATGAAGACATTAGAGAACGGTTATTATATAAAGGCAAGCTGGCATTAGAACCAGGGAAAAAGTACGGTCCTGGGGGCGAAGGCTTTGTTCGCATGAATATCGCCTGTCCGCGGGAAATGTTGTTAGATGGGTTGGAGAGATTGAAAAAAGCATTTGATTAATAAGTGGATAAAGTTGTGGATAGTGGGTCAATTTTCTTTCACCAAATACTACTTTGTGGACAACTTTTTGGAAATTTTGCTTTTTTGTCCGATAAACACACTTT
>NZ_JBALOW010000060.1:464-6840 GCF_036965085.1 Bacillus sp. JJ1532 | reverse complement strand
GAAATTGTCGCTTTCCTGTCCGATAAACTCACTTTGTCGGTCAACTATTTAGAAAAAGGCTCTTTCCTGTCCAATTACCGCTCCCTCTGAAGAAAGACCTTTCCCATTATCCGGAAAGGTCTTATTTATTCTAGTTCTTCGTATTTTTTGAAATTGGCCCACACGCAATCAAATCACCAGAATCACCTGATGGCTGTGTCAACGCTCATACTTACCTGTTATTATTTGTGATTAAATACAAACCTTAATTAATTATTACTTGGGAATGCAAATGACAGACTTTTGTCTTCACTTGTTGATAGCCAGCGTTCTGAAATCATCTTTGATTTTGTATAAAATTTTGCTTGATCTGGACCAAACATTTGGCCATCACCAAATCTTGAGCCCTTAAAACCAGCAAAGTTATGATAACCAACCGGAATTGGAATTGGAACGTTTACACCGACCATTCCTACATCAATTTCAGTTGTGAATTTTCTGGCTGCCAGTCCATTGTTTGTAAAAATCGTTACGCCATTTCCTAATTCATGCTGATTGATTAATTTAATCGCTTCCTCTAATGTGTTTACACGTACAATATTTCGAACGGGACCGAAGACTTCTTCATCGTAAATTTCCATGCCCGGTTTTACATGATCAAGCAAAGTTGGTGCCAAGAAGAAGCCTTTGCTATTTTTTGTTATGTCTTTATTACGTCCATCACAAATGATTTTTGCACCTTCTTCTTCACTGCGGTCAATGGCTTTCAAAATATTTTCTTTTGCTTGCGGAGAGATAACCGGGCCATAATCGACATTCTCTGTATAAGCCCCCACTTTTAAGTTATCAATCTTTTCTTTTAAAATTTCTACTAAGCGATCCGCCGTTTCTTGACCCACTGGCATTAATGTAGAGATGGCCATACATCGTTGAGAAGCAGCCCCATACCCTGCACTGATGAAAGCATTCGCTACTTGTTCTAAATCAGCATCTGGCATGACTACCATATTATTTTTGCCTCCGCCTAATGCAACGACACGTTTTCCATATTTAGCGCTTGTTTCATAAATATATTGTGCTACAGGTGTTGAGCCAACAAAAGAAACTGCCTGTACTGCCGGATTTTCAAGGAGTTCATTAACCGCCTCTTTATCTCCATTGATGACTGTCCAAATACCATCTGGAAGCCCTGCTTCTTTCCATAATTCACTCACAAATAAGGGTGTCATAGGCACTCGCTCGGAAGCTTTTAAAATAACAGCATTTCCAACTGCTACCGCCATACATGTCTGGGCTAGCGGCACCATGATTGGAAAGTTGAATGGAGAGATTGCTGTAACTACACCTAGCGGATATTTAGCGGAATAAGCATTAATTTCCCCGCCTACATTTACTGAATATTCGCCTTTCATTAAATGAGGAGCATTTATAGCTAAATCTACAGATTCTATCCCGCGGGTAATTTCACCTATTGCGTCTTCTTCTGTTTTCCCGCTTTCCGTGCAGATTAATTCAATTAATTTATCTTTATTTTCCGTTAGCAAGTGCCGGAATTTCATTACAACCTCTGCGCGTTTAGCTACTGAGATATCCCGCCATGCAGGGAATGCAGCCTCTGCTTTTTCAATTGCATCTTTCACTTCCTCTGCGGAAGCTAACGGCACTTTGGCAATGACTTCTCCTGTAGCAGGATTGAACACATCGGAGAAACGGCCGCTTTTACCAGCAGTCATTTTTCCCTCAATAAAATGTGTAAGTTCTTTCACTTCAGTAATGTTTGTCATCATCGTAATCTCCTTTCAATAATTAAGCAGCTAGTTTCATATAGAAAAAACATGATCCCATCCGTGCGATTCTGCTATTTGGGGTGAACAGTTATTAAGTTTCAATTGCTTGCACTAATCTTGCAAGAATGAAATCCTTTTCCTCCAAGGTAATGTTTAATGGTGGGGAAAGTGTTAATACATTGTTATAGCCCGCAACTGTCACACCGTTTTTCCCAATAATTAGTCCTTGTTCTTTACATTTTGCAATTACTTGATTGACTTTCTCTACAGGTAATGGATTCTTTGTGCTGCGGTCTTCTACTAGCTCAATTCCTATAAGCAATCCTTTTCCTCGAATATCTCCAACATGAAGGGATTGTGATAGTTTATTTTTTAATTCAGTAACTAAAATCTCACCCATGATAGAAGATTGTTCATATAAATTTTCACGTTCCATAATTTCCAAGTTTTTCAATGCAACTGCACATGCCGCGGGAGAGCCTCCAAATGTATTAACATGGCGGAAAAAGTCATAGTTTCCGTTTCTAGTGAACTCGTCATAAATTTCTCTCTTTACAGCCGTAGCAGAAAGTGGCATATATGCGCTCGTAAGCCCCTTTGCCATCGTGATAATGTCAGGCTGCACTCCATAATGCTGATGTCCGAAGGCTTTTCCTGTACGTCCGAATCCGCAGATTACTTCATCAACTATTAGTAAGGCACCGTGTTTCTCGCAAACTTCTTTTACACCTGTTAAATAATCATCAGGAGGCATTATGACCCCTCCGCCTGTAATAATCGGTTCCAAAATCATGGCAGCTATCGTTTCTGGGTGTTCCCATGTCATAATTTCATCTACTGCTTTAACAGAAGGTAAATCGGCTGCATTCTTATATCCATCCTCATTGTAACGGTACTGATCCGGCGCTTTAACATGAATAAATCCTGGCGATAATGGTTCGTATTTGTATTTCCGTTCAGCTTGCCCTGTTGCCGCGAGTGCGCCCATAGAGTTTCCGTGATAGGCGCGATAACGCGAAACAATTTTATAACGTGTTCCTTGCCCTTTTTGCTGGAAATATTGGCGAGCAATTTTAAATGCTGTTTCATTCGCTTCTGAGCCGCTATTTGAGAAAAATACAACGTAATCCCCGCCTAATAAATCACTGATTTTCTCGGCTAGTAAAATCGCTGAAGGATGGCTAACCGTTAAGGGAGTATAATTGTTCTCAAGGAGTTGGTCATATGCAGCCTTTGCAATTTCTTCCCTTCCATAACCAACGTTTACACACCATAAACCTGACATGGCATCTAAATAGCGATTCCCCTCTATATCCGTCAGCCAAGCTCCTTTCGCTTTTTGAATAATAGTCGTAGTTTGCGGGTTATAAGGCTTCATTGAATTCCAAAGATATTTCTCATCTTTCGTGACTAAACTTTCAGTAATATGAACATTCCTCATTTGAGCCACTCCTTTAGAAATTTGTTACTTCTGCCTTAATTGTGAGGCTTAATATCATGGTTATCATCAGACACAATGTTAAATGATAACTAATTACCGTTTCACACATTGACACTTTTTGATAGCTAAATTCATTCCCGGGCAGATCAAGGCCTTGATACGAATTTGACAAAATGAACAGAATGTATTTTTACTAAGAATCAAACTGCTAGCAATAAATCACTGAATATTCAAAATTAGAAAATTAAAATTCTGCTCTACTTGGAATTTTCAGAGTCTATAATCTGGAAGTTATATTGAGTTGCAAGCAGCATCAATTCAACAGCTAGGCGCTTTGGTGGAAGCATATAATCACTTCCTATTAAACTTTCAATTTTGGATAAGCGATGATATAAAGTTTGGCGGACGATAAATAGCTTCTTTGCAGTCTCATTTTTTAGACAATTACATTGCAGATAAGCTTGTAATGTTTCAATCAGTTGTCCATTATTTTTTGCATCATAATCATAGAGAGGCTTTAAATATTTTTTAGCTAAATCCATAATAGCTTTGTTTTTTTGTATTTGAAGGACTAATTGATGTGTGTAAAGATCTTCATAAAAATAAGAAAGTTGAAGAGCGTTATTGCGGATTAATAAAGTATCGCGTGCAGTTTCACAGCTTTGATGCACTAATTTATAATCATTCATAATCTGGCCAACGGCAGTAGTGACCGATAGATTTATATAGTTATTATTCTTTCTGAAATTTCTGATTTTATCGATACATTCTATGATACGATGTTTTATATCATGTCCATATATATCTGCAATAACATAAATCAGCCTTTGCTTTTCTTCTAATAAAAATAATACGAACCCTTTATTTTCAAAAATATTGCGAGAATATAATTTATAATAATTTAAATCATATTCTTTTTTTGAATTCTTTATCTGATCGATTAATACAAAATATGAGCAATTTAATAAATTATGAAAACCCTGTTCCTGTAAGAAATTAGTAATCACAGAATCTTCAACTGTTCCATCTAACCAAGACTCCAGCAATAGCCGGGAATGAATGTTTTGTTTTTCTTCTATGTATAGACTGCGCAACAAATATTGCGATAACGCCGTAACAGTTCTATCCAGTATTAATAATTCAAACTCATTTATTGTTCGATTCTTCGTGAAAATACATACTTCTCCATAACTTTCCTCCAATATATTTACCTCACATTTGGCAAAATGACTTCCTTCCCCTTTTTGTTCGTATTGGTCCCTTAAGTTCTCATATATGTGATGTTTTTCATTTGGAATAAATAATGGCTGCTGCCCATTAATGATAAATGCAACGTTAATGTTTAAATATTTGTAAAGCTTCATGAGAATATGTTCATAATGGGTTATTTTTAATGTTAATTTATTTATTTCTTGTGAATAATTTTCAAGCCGTTTGATCATTTCATACTGTTGATTAATTAACATACTATGTGTTTCTTGTGTTATTTCAATAAATGGAACTATTTCATTAAACACAATAATCGGTAAATTATGCCGATTAGCCAACTCAATCACACTATTTGGAACAGATTGAATATGTTCACCAAATTCAATACATAAAGCGGCTGCTTCTTTTGTAATCAGTTGTTCTAAGAATTTTAATAGAGTCTCTTCGGATATTAGTTGAATTCCCGTTGTTAATATTAATTCTTTTCCCTTAATGAAGGTACCTATCTCTTTCGATTCCAGTATATGAACCCACTTAATAGTATTCAATAGTCCGCCATGACCAGCGATCACTTTGGCCTTTTGAAAATGGTTTCTATCAATTAAATCTTGAACCTTTAGCGAATAAGACATATTTTACCCTCCTAGAAAAAGGCTTATCATGCTCTATACAGAAAATATAACATAATCTAAAACGGCAAAGGGAACTTCTTTACATTATGGTTTATATCAAGCTGTTAAAAGGCTATGTTATATTTTTTTTATTACTTAGTTTGTAACAAGAGGGATAAGTGAATAGAAAAAGGAAGTTTATGAAGCATATTTGATAAAATAGAAGAGATGAAATACAAGCAACTAAACGAAAGACCTTTCCCATTATCCGGAAAGGTCTTATTTATTCTATTTCTTCTTCTTATCCTTTGAAATAGGCCCACATGCAATCCGATCACCTGAATCACCAGCTGGCTGTGTCATGCCATCATCCTTGCCATCATGAATCACAATAGAGGTTCCGTCTTTCGTTAATAATGATTGTTTGCCTTCCTTGAGTGAGACCTGAGGGGCCATAATTTCATCCTTGGCCTTTCCATCCTCCCCTACAATAAGGTTAGGAAGGTCACCAGCGTGGGATCCTTTAGGATGAAGAAGACCGTGCTCCTTATCTTCTGGATTAAAATGATTTCCCGCTGACTTGAAATCTGGGGGTTCACATTTTCCAATATCATGAATATGCATGGCATGCTCACCTGGAGGCAAACCCTCTAAATCTAAAGATAGTTTGACCCCTTTTGCCTGTTCCTCTAACTTGATCGTTCCTAAGGAGTCCCCCACGGCATTATACATTTCAACATCCAGATTTCTGATCGTCTCTTCCCCACACCCTGTTAAAATAAAAAAAGGGAGTAATAACCAAGCCTTTTTCATGTTAAAAAAACTCCTATCAAACAAATTCTTCCATTAGTATCACCCTATCTCCCTTTTCATAATCAATTATTTGGCAGGTTAAACCCAAATCTTTAATTCAATTAGCAAAAAAAAATAACCAAATCAAAATAGATTTGGTTATTTCCTGCTTCTGCTAATTTTTCTCTTCAGTGCTATTCAAGTTATTCATAATTCGATCCTCAAGTTCCTTTGCCTTGATTGCTTCACGTTTTGAAATCCGTAAAATGAATCGGAAGGTTAAAACGCATAAGATAAAGAAAATCGTAAAACTGATGGCAGCAGGAAAATATTCTGATTTATCTTGAGGGAAGTATAGAAACAAGGACATAACATACCATTGCAACATATCAACTATCCTTTCTGCAAAAATGCAGTGGTTCAATATGTTATTATATCAACAATTACGCCGTGTTCCAAGCCTTTTGCCATAGGAAGGATTCTCTTTATTTTTAAAGGTAATGTAAAAGGGAAACTACATTCGTAACCCCAAAGACATCGATTGATGACCGTGTCGG
>NZ_JBALOW010000060.1:0-220 GCF_036965085.1 Bacillus sp. JJ1532 | reverse complement strand
ACCGATTGATGACCCTGGCGACCGCTTTTTGCACATTACGGGCATCAAAGACGGCGTTTGATGACCGTGTCGGCCACTTTTTATGCATAACGGGCATCAAAGTCACCGATTGATGACCGTGTCGGCCACTTTTTGTGCATAACGGGCATCAAAGTCACCGATTGATGACCCTGGTAACCGCTTTTTGCGTATGACGGGAATCAAAGATACCGATTGATGA
>NZ_JBALOW010000059.1:11648-25513 GCF_036965085.1 Bacillus sp. JJ1532 | reverse complement strand
CATTTTTTAATAATAATTTATATAGGGAATTTGCGGTTAACATTGCATGTTCAGCCATTTCATTATGAAGTTTTATATTGGTAATGCTATTTGATTTCCTAATCTCGCCATCTTCTTTCCACCAAGTTTCTACATAATCATTAAATAATGCCCATGTACTGTCAATAATAAACTTCTCTTCTTGATCAAAATACATTCCAATAATTTCATCTGAGAGTCCAATTTCTTTACAATAGCTATAAGTTTCAATTACATCCTTATAATCTAGTCCCTCTTCTATTTGCTTTCTGAGAGTAAATACAATGAAATTAACTTTCTTCCATACCTGACTTCTGTATCTACTTTTTACTCCGTTTTCTTTTTCTATTTGATATTTTGTGACAGTTGATGCCAGTTCATAATTAGCTTTTGTAAGCTCATTTGTCAGTTTAGTTGCTTTCCATAATAAAAAACTAAATATCCCAGTTACAATTATTCCTAAAGCTGAAACTATAACTCCTAGTAGAGTTATTAACAAATATGAGGAATTATACAATCCAATCTCTTTTATAAAATATATAATGACATCCATACTCTCTATCCCCTTATATGCGTAATCCCAAATGTAGGATAACACAAATAAAGCAGATTCAAACTCAAAAATAATAGGTATAGAATTAAACACACCGACTGGACTTGCACCAGCAACATGTACTACAGTGGATTGCAGACTGCTCTAACTAGTTGAGCTACGGTGTGAAAGTAGTATGTATAATAATTATTTCTTCTTTCTCCACTTAAACGTAATACCATGACTCACGATATAAGCAAACACAATAACAGCTACCATTGCTACACAACCGATAATCACACCTGCTGCAAACATAGGATCAAGTGTTGCTAACAATAAAGCCATAGATACACAAAGGGCAATACTTTCCACTGAATTAAATAATATTTCCTTTACCATTATTCTTTCACCGCCTTTCAAGGTAAATAAAAAAGCCATTCTTATTAGATAGCTTTACGATTACTCATATACAGTTACTTGCAGGATGTGTCTTCCACCTTTTACCTAAGACTATCTGACTAATGCATGGTTGAGATACTTTAAATTCTTTTGCAATTGATGAAACACTATATCCTTCCTTTAACATTTCAAAGACAGATTCCACTTGCTCATAAGATAATCCATTTCTACCTTTACTACTACTTTGGGATAATTCCAATAAAGTTAATTTTGGTTTCTTAACCTTTATTACTCTGGGTCTACCCACTCCTAAGCCATCTTTTACAGCTCTTTGAGTATTAACCTTTCCAGTAACCCATTCCAAGTTAGAAGCTAAACAATTCTGCTTATCGTTATCAAGATGGTCTGTAACTTTATCAATATCCCATCCATCAACCCAAGCCAACCCAACTAATCTATGCATATATGTAGTTTTAGATTTATTCCCAATTGTCCTTAATCCATAGCAAAAGTAATTATCTTTCTCATCTTTAATATGTGGCTTCAAATATCGCTGTCTACCCGTATTAAAAACACCTATGTAATTATCTTCAAACATATGTACTTCATAATAATCTTTGACATTATCCATTGTTGGCAAAGTATTAACCTTTACCTTTTCAACAATTTCAATATGGTTTCTAACCACACCCGTATAAAAGCCAGGATTCTTATAATCTATCCTTTCTTTCAATTTCTCCACTCCAATGCAAAATAAAAAAGACCACTTTACTAAGCGTCTTAACTAACCATTATTTCACGAATTACTTTTTGCCTTTGTTTCCTAACATTCTGAACCTCATCACTCGGTAGAAATAAACCCTCACGATTCAACTTTTGGCGTGTCTTATGTACGGATATGACATTAAGATTCAAGTCCATCATTGTTGCAATATCAGTCGCTCCAAGTTCACGGCAACACTCGAGATAGAGGGCTGTATCAGAATTTCTAGTATAGGTCTTCTCACTAAGAACCTTAGAAATTAAATCTGTAACCTTTTTAAACTCCTTCTTAATATCATTACTCATTTTCATTCTCCTCCCCATTTATCACAATCTCTATATGCTCCCAATTGTAAGATATATCACATTTACTACAATCCCACGCTGCTAACTCTTCATCTTTAATAATGATGTTACATCTTACACAATAGATCCCTTTATGGTCTTTTACTAAATCACTCATCCCCTTTCATTTTGGGGAAAGCCACTTTAGGACTCTTTATAATTCGATTTAACTTTATGGCTTCTTCCATGTTCTTCAATGCTTCAGCAGTCAATTCTAGCTTTGGTGCATTAGCAAACAATTCCTTTTGCCTGTCTGTAAGAACTGATTCAGGTTTAACAATTGATTCCTCAATATCTTTATTAGGCTTGCGTTGCCAATGTCTTAGGTCAGACAAAGGAAATGCTAATATCTTGGTAGTCCTAGTACCAGCCTCTTTATCACGTTTTACAATCACTTCAACTAATGCGCTACGATCATAAGTCTTCAACTTTACAACCTTACCTTTTTTCCCATGGGAACGACTTATAACGATGTCCCCAACTTCAATAATCTCGTTCATCTTAATTCCTCCCTTATTTTTTAAGATGTTTTTTACTCTCAAGTTGAAGTTCCGCTACTGTTTTATGAATCTGTTTATCTACTAATTGAATCCTTTGACTTGCCTCAATTACATCATTAATTCGTTCATGGACTTCTTTTATAGAGTCTTCTGGGAATAACTTGAAAATAAATTGGAATATCTTTGCATTTAATACAATTTTAAATTCATCGTACATTGTCTTTGCTTTTTTGCTATTTGCAAACTTAACATCTGTAAAGAATTTAACAATGAAGTATGCAATAATATCACTTTCTTCTTCCTTTGGAATAGATATGTTTTCTTCTTGAGCACTTTTATAAAAATCAACTAGACTGTCAACTAACTTTTGAACCTTAGTTGGCTTGAAATATGGATAAACTTTAATAATATGTTCCTGCTCATCATAATCAACAGGCACTTCTATAAATTCATCATAAATTTTATTGTCTTCTTTGAGCATCGAAATAGATACTTGCTTTGTCATTTTCACTTTCCTCCTTTTATATAGGTAAAGAGAGTAGAAACATCTACTCTCTTCTATGTATTTAATTATTCAGTTTCGAAAATATAGTCGATATATTGACCATCACCATTAGCGTCTTTTACTTCATACATATCAAATACAATTTGAAGATTAGTAGCTTCGTTTCCAGACATAGTGAAAGTCATATTTTGCTGTGGACGAGCTTTATAAACAGTTACATGACAAGGATAATCTTGTTCATCTTCTTGGTTACGAGCCAATCCAGTACCATAAATCGCAACAGCTTTAGGGAACTTAGAAGACTTTACAGATACACGTTTAGATGTAGTTGGTGCTGCATATTGATAGAATGCAACTACTTCCTCACCATCAGCCGCAGGAGTTGTTAAAGTTACTTTCTTGGCAGATACATTCGATACTGCAAATTCCTCTCCAATATCTCGTAATCCCTCAAGCTTGTAGATTTTAACCTCACCTACAGGCGTTTGTGACAACTCAACTTTTGGAGTACCAATGTCATCTGCTACAGATAACACTTCACGCTTGAAGATTTGTCCCACACCTTCACCTAAGTCCTCACCAGTCATAAGAGCAAGTAAGTTAAGGTCAACAAGGGGAACAGTTAAAGTAAATGTAGATGTTTTCGAGTGGTCAAAGCTCATTTGCTTCGCATTACCACGACCACCTGTTAAGTCTAGACGCTCTCCTCCAATTTCGTTTGAAGATGCTTCTGCATAATCAATAAAAGCCACTGGCTTCTTTGTTTTGAAGTCAACAATCGTTGTATCCAAAACTTCTTTAATACCATATTGTAATCCCATTGTACTACCTCCATTTTAATTTTTTATTTTATTGATATCAGTTGCCCAATGTTTTAAATCGAGTGACTGAGGATCACTTATGTGAGGAAGAAGTCTTTGTTTATTTTGATAATCATCCCAAATGATCAAACGCAAGTAAGACTCATACAATTGTGAAACAGTTAAGTCCCATACAGTTTTGATGTTAATATCATTACTGTAAGTTGCTACAATTGAGATAATATCTTTTAAACTTAAACCTTCTTCAGTATTTTGTTTCTGAATCTTTTCCTTGGCTTTATTAAACTTTTCAAGTAAAGCCATTGCTTTTGAGTTCGCAGGTTTAAAATCAGAATTCTCACTATCTTTGAGAAAGTTTTGCTTTCTAACTATTTCTTTAATTTGTGAAAATAAAAAATCATCCAAAATGAATTGATTTTCTCCACTTTGAACGATAATTCCCAAATCCTCTCGGTATTCAATTTCACTTCTCAGAAACAAATTTAGAGCTTTCGTAAATAACTCAAAAACTTCATAATAATTTCTAATTAAATAAAGTATAAATTCTAAATCTGAATTGAAATGTAATTCATCTTTATTATTAAAATTTAATGTGTCTTTAGTTATCGAAATAACACTAATAAACGAATTGTATGTAAGCTCTCCAACTTCTGCTATTTCAGCCAATGTAGCTGGATATACTTTCAGTCCATTAGCTATTTCAATTGGATCACCTTTTAAAAAACTTAATTCATTCATTTTGTGAAATTCCCAACTTCATAGAAATGTCTATATCCAACATAATCTTCAGGTGCTGCAAAGGGCATTCCTTCGACATATCTAATCTTTCCGAACCCTGTAACATTACTGTCAACTATGAGTTCATTTATTCTGTCACCAATCCGACATGACCTTAAGTCTTTTTCGTAATCAATGTGACAAAGAATATCTACAACAACCATTTGATTTGCATGTAGGTAATTTCCTGAAGCTCTTTCTCGTCTACCTGCATAAAGATAAATTCGACAAATAGGCTCATCTTCCAAATTTGAGGATTTAGGAACTAGTTTAAATACCTTATCCCTGATAACCCAATCTTTATCTATGTCTAATATATTTGCCAAAGATTTATCTAATGGGTCTAATCTTCTTTGTGCCATATCTTCAGGTTTATAGTGTAATAGTCGAAGTAAAGGCTCATCATGATAAAACACTCTAACAATATCTATAAGATTTTTGTACATACTCATTGTAATCACCATCCTTCTTACTTAGATGTACGATCAAAGCTAGCAGCGCTGATACCTCTAGCCCTCATACACGGAGGAAAAATAATTATGAATAAAGTCATAAAATTTTTCTAGTTTAACCTTTTATTTTAAAGACGCAGGAAAAACTTTAGGCGACTAGGATATACCTAGGCGATAACGTCAATCAATCTATATAAACCTTTTGCCATACAAATTCTTTTGCTTGACTTACAAGTTGCTTTAACTTGAACACTTTTTCAGATGACATATTGCATTTATCATTCAGATATTGACTTAACAAACTTGGAGAAATATTCATTTCTACTGCAATATCTTTCATTTTTAAATCTTTTTTCTTAATCTCAAGCATTAGCTCCAGCCGTTCATCTCTTGTCACTTCAACTCCCTCCTTTTTAAATTAATTTAGTGACATTATTTATTGAATAAATTCATTAGCAGGCAAAAAAATAACAGCCCTATAAGGGCTGCCTAAATTAAAGGAGAAAAACATTTAAATGAAAAAACAACAGAATTAACCATACTCTGTGTTGATACATTGTCATTGCATCCATCTATACAATAACGAAATGAAAGAAAGTGTAGAACTAAATGCCCTACACTTTAATTAGAGAGTAAATTTCTCTTATATGTAATCTATGGTGTAACATTTAATTATATAATAACTTACAATGCCAAGTCAACCATTTTCATTTCGTTTTCTCTTCTTTTTTTCTCTAATTCCGCTGCACACTTTTTGCATACCGATTTTAAACCACTTTTATTTCTCGTATCCTTCCCAAAGTTATTGATACTTGCCATTTTCTCGACACGACAACTCACACACTCTTTCACATCTAACCCTTTTTCCAAATCATCATATGTACAGGCTATTACTCTAGCAATCTTATTATTTACCATTTTCTTCAATTCTGTTTTCGTGAAGCTTTGATTATATTTTTCATTAATGTATGTAGCCATTAAATCATATGGATTTTTATTTTCTTGCTTATGTATGTTCATCTCCCCAAACTCGCCAATAATCATCAAGACAATATCCCTTTCCATATCGGACAAATCAGCAATATCCAATGTATAAAGCAACTCATCAATAATCACATTGAAAGCCGAATCCTTATCACCATCATGCCTTTCCTTCAAAATTATGAAAATAGGATGATATTCACCTACCCGTCCACCTCGCTGTATCGTTAGGAGTCCGTTAACGTGCTCTGTGATACTTAAAGCAACCCTATCCAGTATAAAGTCATTAGAGTTCTCTACACCGCTGTAAAGTCCCTTAATTTGATTATTTGCTTTAGGCTTAATAAAGTTTTGTTCCAGCATTTTAAATATCTCGTAACCGATGCCGTTATACATTTTTTGTAATCTATAATATCTGTCCTTTGGCTTGATATTTGTCGGATTGTCGGTAAAACACCCAATCCATCGTTCCTTGATTTTTTGCTTATCATCCTTAGACAAATCTTTATCAAAACCATAGCGAAGCCCAATTTCTTTATAGACCAAATAACGCTCATACAATACTGGATATTCAATTAGATTAGATGATACCAATTGATCCCTCATTTTCTTTTTATTGTTTTCACTTAATCTATAGACATCATCTGCCCTAGTCATTTTCTCCAATTGGTCAACATGGAATTCCCAACCTTCCAAAACAGATGAAGATAACCCACTTTCTCCAAATTCATCATGAGTACTCGAATCAAATCCAATAATCTGCTTGTTTTTACCTGCCGATACCAGCCTGTCGAGGTCATATTTGGATTGAATGGTGTAATCCTCCAAGGTAGGGTCTGAATCCTCCCATTCATTCCACTTTTCCAAAAGGTAATCAGTAATGTTGGATAGTCCTTTAGCAAGATAAGTGTCCTCATAAAGTGGATCGGTTTTCTTTTTGTGCTGACTAAATAATTTATCATTAACGTACTTAATAATTAGTAAAGCTTCCTCCGCACCAACAATTTTACATTTAGTATCTTCTTCAATCTTGAAGTCAAAGTCCTCATAGTCGAATACAACTTTTACATCGTATTCAAGTAATTCATTGACCAGATTCATTCTTTCTTCAACAGATAAATCACTGTTTAATTTTTCTTGAATTACCTTTAATGCCTCTTTGTAGGTTACAACCTTATTTTCAACATTAACATTAGTCATTTAACATCATTCTCCCTATCTGTTTAATTTTCAAAACACGAACATTAACAATTGATTATGTATAAATAATTCGGAAACATCATTAAAATTATGTAATAAAAAAAACCTTCACAATTTAACACTTCAACATTCGGAAACAAGAAGAACAATTTCAATTTCAGTGAGACAAGGTGTATTTTCTTGTCGTACTAAATACTGTATTTTAACCTGTATCTTTATTATGTATATTTAAATGTATCTTCTATATTAATTAACTTATATATACTGTACTGTCATTGTCAGCAATGTGAGTACTCCACCTCTGCAATTCTAATCGTTACCTCTGCATCCCCATTTCTATCTCTGCATTCACAGTACTCACCTCTGCATAAAGAGCACTTAGGTGAAATGGCTTTAAATCAACGTTTTCAATGTAATGATTTTGCAACGTAATAATGATTGTTATATCTATCAAATACCAGCTCATCATTTTCACCATACTCATAATTAGTTCCCAATTTATGTATTACGATTTTTAATAGTTTTGCTACTTCTAGTTGCTTATTAGCTTCTTTTACTTTCGTCTTGGATATTTTCAATCTCTTAACAAGAGTCTCATACCCTACAAAACAGTAACTTCTATCACGTTCCTTATCATCCAAGTTAATATGACTTTTGTAATAGAACACTTGTCGGAAAGCATATTCATCAATTTGGTCATTTACCCAGTAATTGAATACGTCAGCGTTCATCATTGTGAAATGTTTATCTTCCTCATACACCTTTTCATTGAATACAATAGTTAATGTTCCTTTTGTTGGGAGTTTACTGATTTCCTCTTCAATTAATCCTAATTTGTAAAGTTTCTTCAATCTGCTTTTGAAAGTCCTTGTATCAGATATTTTGAGAAATCTCATTAGTTTCTTATGATCTAATTTAATTTCTTTTTTGTTATAGCTTCTAAAATATAGGAAACATAAGCGAGCATACATTACAAACTCATCATTAGATAAATATTTTTCTTCATTTCTTACGATTCCAGTAGGTACTTTCACAACTAACTTTTTCTTTTCAATTACTTCTGCTACTTGAGTCATTAATAATCTCTCCTTCTGAATAATTGTTTAAGTTAAGTATTAGCCATTCTGTTTAACGTGCTGCTGAATTACCGAATTGACCTGTTCTGTACGAAAATAAAGCCAGAACCGCTTATTATCATTTGATACAGCAGTTGTAATAAATTTAATACCATTTGCCTTTAACTTATTTTTTAAGCTGAAATCATAGCAGAAAAACAGCATGTTTTTGTTTAATTCCATCCTCATCACCTCCTTTCAAGTTTTTCTCACTTTTTATCAACTTGTTGTTGATTTTATGAGAGAATGGTTTATAATAGGTATTAGTTAAATATCACATTAGTGATAGAAGATACATTTTCAAAAATAGACAACAAAGCAGTTATGCCAAATTGCCCATTTTAAGAGCAATTTAAGCATAACTATTAGTCGTTTATAGATATATCCTATAAATATATCAGATTATGGAAATAATGTAAATAGATTTACTGGAAAAAGTAAATATTATTTTTTTGACTTCTACTAATATCCTATAAACTTTTGACAATTCCGTCCAAATATCTGCTCATTACATAATTTGGAAGCAACTAATTTTCTTCAATATCCTCGATTGATAGATCATGATCCCACACTTTAGCTGATATTACTTCACCTTGCATCGTTAACAGATTTAGAAACGCTTGCTGTATGTTTATAGAATCTAACTTTTCTTTAACATCCTCTTGACTCATACCTTCAATTTTAATTTCAATTGGCATTTGAATGTTTGCGAAAACCTTAAACGTTTGTTTATTTGTAGCTGCGATAGTAGCTGTCATTTTAATATCCCCTTTATTATGTAGTTTTTTAAATTAATGTTGCGATTATTACTTCAAGGCTCCAGATCGTGAAAGACCGCAATATAATCCGACTATGAAGGTTAGGAAGCTATAGAGAAGCCAACCTATCATTTGTAACCCTCCTTCTTGATATTCCCATGCATTAGTGATTTGTAATACAACAGACGCTGTGACCTGTATTGATAACGATTAATATCACGGTAAGTCTTACTGTGTTCAGCGACTTTACGGGTATAATACGAGATGCGCTCAGTCACTAACTTAACCTTCTTGACTTCTTTAATACGGTAACCGTCATTGATGAGATCAAACTTAGCTTTACAATGTGGACAGGTTGCAAAAATACTATCTTCTGTTTCACCAGTTACAATTAAATGAGTGTTACGTCTACATTCATTGCAGTAATCATTTGGGACGATTTTCATTTGACTTCCCCCTTTTAACTTAATTTGTTTAACTTAATAAGTTAAATATAAACCTTGTTACAAATTTCGTCAATAGGTTAAACTAAAAGAGTTTTACTCAATTCGTTAAATATTGTATAATAGTATTAAAGGAGGGATTGTATGACTGACAAAGAAACGAAAGACACATCTTTAATTGCAAATGGATTTATATCAACACTTAACGAAACATTAGATGAATTAAACATTAAAAGAAATGCACTAGCAGTTGAAGCAAAGGTAAGACCACTCACAATTAATGAAATAGCTAGTGGAAAAGCAAAGCAAATAACCTTTGTTACCTTAAAGAAGATACTGGATGCATTAAATCAAATTGCAAAGGATAAAGGTATCAATAAAACTTACACGATTGAAGACGTAGTAAAATATGGACAAGAGGACAGCAAATAGCTGCTCCTTTTTTGTTTAGCTCTGGTTCATGATGAACCTGACCTTAAACAGAAGTTCACCTTGAACCTCTGTCTTAACCTTCAAACATGCTTAAAAAGCTTTCTTTAAGCCAATATTTTCTACATAATTTCTTCATGATCCCGTCAAAATAACCTCTAACACTCTTTACTTTCTCAGTCTTAACTTTATAAGCCAGTACTTTTAAACCCTCCACAGAAGCCAATTTAAACGCATCTGAAGAGAGTTTAGCCATTCTGGAGTGAATAGTCGCAATACGAAATAACTCTACTGTATCGCTATCTGAGAAGTAGTAGGATGATAGTCCAGCGAACCCTGAATCTATATAAGCAGGTAAAAGAGAAATAGGTTGCTTGATAGATTGATTAATAGATTTTACGGATGATGTACGTAATTCTTTTATATTACTGCTAGATTCTAAAAGATTACTAGTTTCATGGTGGTTCATTTTTTCGTCACTAGGTGGTTCAAGTCGATTAGAAATAGAAGAATAGCAATTAAAAACATAAACACTATGCCCTTGCTTTCCATTCTTGAAAGTATTATGTACGACTAATAAGCCCACTTCTTTTGCCTTTGTGAGCATTCGTTTAAACGTTGATCTGGATATACCTACTCCATCATGTTCATGAGTAGCTGCAACGACTGTCTGTATTTTGGCATAGCAAACACCTGCAATGGACGCAGAGAAGCGCACAAGTCGTTTTAAAGCCACTAATTCACTTTTAGTAAAATTATCTTTTAAATCTAGCATATGTTGTTCAAATTGGTTATTAAAGTCCTTTAAGTCTCTGAATTGTGATAGTTGTCTGTAATTTTTAATATCTCCCGATTTCACGACAAAAAACCTCCATTTTTCTAAATGAAGGCATAGTCAAATAAGCATACACGCTTGTATTTTTCGAAAAATTGGTGTACACTATAGTCATTGAATGGATGACTATGCCATAGTTATCAAACTGATCCGTGCTGGTAACACGGGTCTTTTTTTATGCTTATTTTTTTCTTAATATTTTTGAAATTTCGTCTAATATCTGCTCTGACAACTCATGTTGACATTCGCAAGTGCGACTATTTAATTTATCCATGCAGATTCTTACTACTTCATCTAAGGCTTCTTTGTACTTATCCATTGATGCTATCCTCTATAAATCTAAGTTGTTTAGATTAAGCTATTTTTTAAAAACATAGTTTACTGGCGAATGGTTGGCATGTTTATGTTGGATTTCCACGTTTGTCATTTGGACATATCTACGAACCATGTTCATGTGCCCATGCCCTAAGATTTTTTGTAAACTAAATGGATCTCCGTTATTCATGATGTAAAACAGTGCCCCTGTGTGGCGAAATACGTATGGCGACACTCTTTTGTTTTTAATTCCAGCAATTTGACCGAGTATTTTAATATTGTCTTTAATGCACGAATAGCTTAATTGCTTTCCTTCGTAACTGACAAAGAGATAATCACTTTCAAACTCATCCGTTTCATCCATATATTCAGATAACAATTTGGCTGTTTTTGGGGATAATGGTACTGTACGGGTTGTACGTGTTTTTGTTTCAGCTGCATCAAGCTTAATAGACAACCCTTTTAAATCAACATTCTCTCTTTTTACATCTAATAGCTCACAACTTCGCATCATCGTATCAAGCAAAACGTAAATAATAACTTTTGTACGAAAACCAACGTATGTAGTATCATCTATCGTAGCTAATAAACTTTTAACCTCTTCTATCGTGAACGAATCAACATTATCAATCGGTGCTTTTATAGGCTTAAAACGCTTATGAATAGGCTCGTTAATCCAGTTTTTATCTTCATAGCAGTACCGAACGAATGCCCTCATTGTCCTAACACGTATATTAACCGTATGAGGTGAGTAATCTAATTCATCTAACATGTACTCAATCCAGCCCATAAACTTCTCTAAAGTCATTTCTTCTTTTGTGAGGTCAGTTTCCGTATATCTCAAAAAGTAATCAAAGTTCTTATAATACTCTTCCAGTGTCCTACTTGCTAAACCCTCACCCTTTTTGACTAACATAAACTGTTCAAACATCTCACTCATTAGGAGCTCATTACCTTCATCTGATGATGATTTCCTTACAAACTTCCTTACTCTCGATTTCCGCACAAAAAAAGACCCCTTTCACATTTTTAGTGAACGGAGTCCAACGGTTTTAAGAATAGACTTTGACAGTTTTTAGTCATAGTCTAAACTAGTCTTATTATGAACTGTACGAAAACCGTAGCAGAGTTTTTAATAAAATAAATCAAATTACAGATGTGTCTCAGCATCCTATACCTTAAAAACGCTGTCATGTAAGCATTTTCTGGCGGGACTGCCTGGGAATCGAACCCAGCTGACCACACACGGTGGTCACAGATAGTTTTGAAGACTACGGAGGACACCAGTACCCCAATCAGCCCCTTAATTGGACATGTTAATTATAGTATTTTAAGATATAATGAGCAAGGAAATAATCTGTTTTTTTATATTGATCACTTAACTTGTCTGCAATCTGGCAAGCGATTATAATATAGTAAGTATAATGTATTTGAAGGTGAGTATATGCTTAGTGGATGGTTTTTGTGGTTTATTCTGTTCTGGGTTGTTGTCCTTACGGGCTCTTTTGCCATTGGCGGCTTCTTTATGTTTCGGAAGTTCTTGAAAAAGATGCCTAAGGAAGACGGAAAATCGGATATGGATTGGGAAGAATATTACGTGAATGAATCAAAGCATCTTTGGAATCAAGAAGGAAAAAACTTGCTTGAAGATCTTGTTAGTCCTGTACCCGAACTTTTCCGTGATGTGGCAAGGCATAAAATTGCCGGAAAAATTGGTGAGCTCGCGATAAAGGAAAAGGTTTCTTCAATCAATAAGGATTTAATAATAAGAGGATATATTGTTGCTACACCAAAACGAGATCATAAATTCTTAAGAAAAAGATTAATTGAAAAAGAAATAAATATGACTCCATACGAACATTTATTTTAACCATTCTCAAAGGGGAATGGTTTTAATTTTACAAATGCCACAGATTTTCACTAATCTGTGGCATTTACATCTTTATTTTTCAATTCAATAAAGTGAAACTTCAATCAGTGGGGGTTTTCTTTCATCCCCCACTGATTGTTAGTTGAACCAATCGGGCTTTTACGGGCTGTTGATCCCCCACTTGGAAATTTTTGTATTACTCAACTTCTTGAAGTGGGGTCTTACAGCCCGTTAATCTGCGATAAACTTAATTCACGCTGCAATTTACGATAGTTCATATACATAGCAACTCTCCATGGAACAATCATCCCAAACGCTAGTATCCAAAACATACCGCTAAGCTCCCCGAGATCAATGGAAGAACTCAGAACCAATTTACCAGCTATTCTAAGTATGAGTAAACCAATTAAGATAAAGGCAAATGCCTTTGACCGCTTTAAATATATTTGATTTTCCCTAATTTCAAATTTAGAGGTTTTGATCAGTAGTATGGAAAATATCATACCTACTAAAGTAGCTTCCAAGATTTCAAGGGGCGTTACTCTAAAATACGGAAAAATAAACATGAGGGCACCAGTACTCATGAAAATAGGCGGCAAAATTATTTTTTTGGCTGATGCTGGTTTTTTTGCTGCCTTAATGCGGAGAAACATGACGAATATAGCCATGCCAATGGCGCCAATTGATGAAACAATAACCATATCCATATTTTTACATCCCTTATCTAATGATGATTTATACTTATTATATCGTAATTCCTTATTTGAAGGAATGAAAATGAAATCAATACTGCCTCTGTTTAATCCGA
>NZ_JBALOW010000059.1:0-11611 GCF_036965085.1 Bacillus sp. JJ1532 | reverse complement strand
TCGGATTAAACAGAGGCAGCATGTGCTTACAAATTAACTTAATACTCTATTTACGGCCTCTAGGACACGGCCTTCATCAAACGGCTTTACAATAAAATCTTTCGCTCCCAATTCGATCGCCTCTACAACCATCTTTTGTTGCCCCATTGCAGAACACATAATAACTTTTGCACTTGGATATTGCCTCTTAATTTCCTTCACTGCTTCAAGTCCGCTCATTTCGGGCATTGTAATATCCATGGTCACTAAATCTGGCAATAAATCCTCATATAGTTGAACAGCTTCTTTGCCGTTTTCACCTTCGCCAACAATCTCATGATTCGCTTTTTTTAAGATCGTGGATAATGTTATCCTCATAAACTTTGCATCATCTACAATTAGTATTCTTGCCATCGCTGTTTCCCCCTCGACAACTACATCGGAAGTATATTCTAATAATTTCTACAATTAATAGGGTTCATGAACTATATGAGACTTGATATAAGCTAGATTATTCTTACTCTAAGAAAGAACATACTATAAAATATATCTAAAATTGCGTGAAATTTCAATTTAAAAAGACCGACAAATTTCGCCCGTTTATTTTATTTCTTTATTTTCTATCAGGTCAATCACAAAATTTTTACATTTCAGTTAGGTTAAAAGCCAGTAAATCCTCCGAATAAAGGTGATAGTATGGCAATGATTTTTGTCATCCAGTCAAAAAACAAGACAACACCCATTACCATCATAATGTAACCGCCTACTTTCATAATTAGTAGACTGTTCTTTCTAATCCACTTTAGCTTCCCAATAAAGAAAGAAAGGACAAAAAACGGAACAGCAAAACCAAGAATATAGGCAAACATATAAATCATTGCAGAATTAGGATTTGAAACCGCAAGTGAGAAAACGGCACCAAGTATTGGACCTGTGCATGGAGTCCAGCCTGCAGCAAATGCCATTCCTATTAATATTGACCCTAGCAGGCCAGAAGGACGGTTTTTAAACTCAAATCTTCTTTCCTTCATTAAAAACTCCGGTTTAAGAAAACCAACTACCATTAAACCAAAGATGAAGATAAATATGGCTCCAATTTGTCTGATCAAATCTTGATAATCCATAAAGAAAGTTCCAAGAAATGAAGTACTAAAACCAATTGCAATAAAAATAAGTGAAAATCCAATTAAGAAAAACAATGTATGCATCATGCTTCGCCTTTGGAGCATAGCATTTTCTTCTTTAAGTTCACCAACAGACATACCTGTTATATAAGATAAAAAAGCTGGATACAAGGGTAAGCAGCATGGTGAAATAAAGCTTAAAAATCCAGCACCTAACGCAATGAACACATTTAAATCAGCCATCATAACATCTCCTGTTCAAAACGATTCATTCTTCATTCTAACAAATGTTAGTAGGAAATGATAATGAATAGATTTGAACAATTTGTGTCTCTCTCCTCAATTTTAAGATAATACGATAAAATAATTTAGTTATTATAGAAGTTTCTTTTGAATTTATTCCCAAAATTCGCTATACTATAGCATATGTTAACAAATTTTGTTTTAATCTATCATGTTTTTACATTTCTAGAAACAACAAGTTCGTTGGAAATGCTGTTTCTCCTTATAACGATCTGAAAGGATAACTGGATGTGTCTAACAAAGATTTACTCAATTTAATTGAACAGAAGAGAATTGAACTGATACAAGTGGCGATGAAAAATGGCTTAGCTTCATCCACGGCCATCAGATATAGCCAAGAACTTGATCTTTTGCTGAATGAGTATCACCGCAATCATAGCAAAAAAATACCCACACACTAAAATAACCAGCCTAGGTAAACATACCTGAGCTGGATTTTCTTTTTTGTAAAACTTTTTTTACCCATTACTAGCAGTATAAAAAATAAGGTCTTAAACGACATCTCCCACTTTTTCTCCTGAACTGTTTTGCAATAAATACATTTTATGATATAAACCTTGTCTGGCTAGAAGCTCTTGATGGTTTCCTCTCTCGACAATTTCACCTTGATGCAGGACAAGGATTAACTCAGCATCTTGAATCGTTGACAGACGATGGGCAATGGCAATTGTCGTTCTCCCTTTTCGCATTTTTTCTAAAGCAAACTGAATAGCTTCTTCAGTTTCTGTATCAATATTAGCGGTTGCTTCATCCAAAACGAGTATTTTTGGATTTGCAGCAATCGTTCTTGCGAAAGCGATTAGCTGTCTTTGTCCACTTGAGAAGGTAGAACCTCTTTCTACTACCTGCTGATTATAACCATTCTCTAATTTTTCAATGAAAGCATGAGCTTGCACAAATTGAGCTGCATCTAAGATTTCTTGGTCACTTAGTTCTTGTTTATGGAGACGAATATTATCATTAATCGTACCGAAAAAAAGGAACGGATCCTGAAGGACTAATCCCATTCTAATCCTTAGCTCTTCCTTGCTATAGGATTTGATTGATTCTCCATCAATCAAAATCTCCCCTCTTTCAAATTCATAGAAACGCATCATGAGATTAATGATTGAGCTCTTTCCACTTCCGGTGTGCCCTACCAGGGCAACAGTTTCTCCAGGTCTAGCTGTAAAGGAAATATTCTTCAAAACGTCTCTCTTTCCGTCATAAGAAAAGCTTACATTGCGGAATTCAATTTCCCCATCCAAAATTTGCTTTTTCGCGTTCTCCGGCTGTTTAGGGGCAAGCTCTGTTTCATCAACAAGCTTAAATACTCTTGATGCTGCGACAATAGCCTGCTGGTACATAGAAAGTCTCATCATCATTTGATTAACAGGCTCAAAGAAACGATCTAAATAACTGATAAATGCATAAATAACTCCGATTTCGATTGGGCTATTGAATGAAGTGATGCCAAAAAAGCTTAATATCATGATTAATGCGAAAACATAAACTAAATCAATGGCTGGCCGTAATAACAGACTATCAATTTTAATATTTTTCATCCCTGCTTGATAGTGCTTTTCATTAATATTTTCAAATTCCTGTCTAAGCCGTTTTTCTTGGCGGAAAACTTGAATGATTGACATGCCTTGCAATGATTCACTTAACTTCGCATTAAGCTGGCTCAGCCTCTCCCTCATATCCTGATAAAAAATGGAGCTATATTTTCTATAAGTCTGCATGATATAGAATAGAATTGGCAGGATTATTAAACAAAATAGAGCAAGTTTAACATTTAAGATAAACATGGCAATAAAAATACCCACTAAAAGGAATGCCCCTTGAATGAACGTTACGATCACACTCACAAACATATCCTTTATTGCTTCTGTATCATTGGTTACCCTTGAGACGATACTTCCAGCAGGTGTTTTATCGAAATACTTTAGTCCAAGCTTCTGGACCTTCGTAAAAACGTCTACACGAAGCTGTTGAATGATCTTTAAAGCGATCTCCTGAAATTTCAGCAATTGAAAATAAGAGACAAGTACATTCATAATTTGAATCCCAATAAAGGCTGCCCCTAATGCAAATAGAGGTTCAAATTCTAAATTTCGTGGTCTTAAATAGTCATCAATGAAAATCTTAATCAATATCGGTCCAAGAACATCACCAATAGTTGTCATTAATAGCAAACTGAAGGCTAGGACCATCGTTTTCTTATGGGGCTTTGTATAGGACAGAAGACGAAAAAGAATTTTCCTCTGTTCCTTTCCTTCTATTCCCTTAATTTCATTCATCATCCTAACCTCCCTGCTCAACCAATTCTTCTAGCTGCTGCTGTAAATACATCTCTTTATACCAGCCGTTCTCATGCATTAACTGCTCATGAGTGCCCCTTTGGACAATTTTCCCATTGTCAAGAACAATAATAAGATTAGCATGCTGAATGGCACTTAAACGATGTGCAGTAATAATCGTTGTCTTCCCTTCACGGTCTTGTCTTAATGCAGACAAAATGGCTTCCTCCGTTTTAGCATCAACAGCAGACAATGAATCATCCAATATCAATACCTCAGGCTGCATTAATAAAGCCCGAGCAATGGAGATGCGCTGTTTTTGCCCGCCAGAAAGAGATACTCCACGTTCACCAACAACCGTATCGTAGCCATCTGAAAACTGTAAAATGTCGTCATGAATGTTTGCTAGCCTTGCAGCTGCATAAATCTCTTCAATATCTGCATGTGGCTTTGTAAAAGCAATATTTTCAGCAATAGTTGCCGAAAATAAAAAATGGTCCTGTGGTACATAGCCAATTGCTTCTCTTAGCTTTTCAATTTGATAATGATTTAATGGGTTTTCAGCAAACATGATGGTACCATCATACCCTTCAAATTCACGAATCAATAATTTTAACAGAGTTGTTTTCCCCGCACCTGTTCTACCTACAACCCCTAACGTTTCTCCTCTATTCAAGGTAAAATGGATATCCCTCAATAATGGCATTTTATCCTCTGGATATGTAAATGTAGAAAGGTTAAATTCAATATCCCCACTTGGAACCGTTTCTAGCGCGTCAGGAAGATCATAAATATCAACCTTTTCCGAAAGGAGTGAGGTAACGCGATCATTTGAGGCACGCCCTCTTTCAACAATATTAAAGAGCCAGCCAAATGCGAGCATTGGCCAGATAAGCAGTCCTAAATAAGTCGTAAACGAAACTAGCTCCCCTATTGTCATTTCTTCATTAAGTACATATTTTGCACCAAAGGCAATGGACAGGAAAAAGGAAATGCCTACTATAATTGATATGGTAGGGTCGAATAATGAATCGATTCTGGCAACAGAGACGTTCTTTTTAACGACATCCTCAGATTGCTTCCTAAAATCCTCAATATCCTCTTTCTCTTGACCAAATGTTTTAATCACTTTAATCCCTGTTACACTTTCCTGTGTTTTATCATTTAAAGCTGAAAATGCCTCCTGTGCCTTATGAAAGCGCTTATGAAGCATAGTTCCGTACCAACTCGTTAAAATGGCCATAAGGGGCATCGGAATTAAGCTGATTAAAGTAAGTTTCCAGCTAATTGTTGCGGCCATGGCAATAATAACAAATCCGCCTGTGGCTAATGAATCCACAAGTGTCAATACACCTGCTCCGGCCGTTTGCTGAATAGCTTGAAGATCATTTGTTGCGTGTGCCATTAAATCACCAACCCGCTTCTTTTGATAGAAGGATTGGGACATATTTGTGAAATGATGATAGAGTTTATTCCTTAATATTTTCGATAGTTTAACAGCTGAACCAAAAATCATTATTCTCCAATAATATCGTAAAATATACATGAGCATAGCAGCTCCAACTAATGCACCCAATAATTGAAAAAGGTTGTTCCAAGATAAAGTTTGATCCTTTATATGATCAACAAAAATACCTATCACTTTAGGAGGAACAAGCTGCAGCAGAGCTACAAGCAATAACATTAGGATACCTATTAAATAAGGTTTTTTCTCTTGTTTAAAAAACCACATTAAATCTAAGAACACTCTCATCTCTTAAGTCCTCCAGAATTAAAAAAACTGCATCTAAGTCTGTACCTTTCAAAAGACATCAAATGAAAGGTAATAGTTGCCTTTTGATCATAATACTTTAGCTTAAATAGTGTATCAAATATTACAAAAAATAGGAAGATTTATATAATGTGAATTTTATTACATAAAAAAGCACCCATTACTGAGTGCCCGTCCACCATTATTTTGTTTGCTTATTCATGGCGTTCATCATTTGATTAATTTTCTTTTGCGATGGCTTTTGACCCATCTGCATCATCATCATTTTTAACATTTGTTCATTAATTGGCGGATTTTTCTTTAAATAGCTCATCATATATTTTCGAGCAATGAAAAATCCTAGTGCTAAACCAGCAAGAAGTGCCAGAATACCAACTAGAATATAAGTCCACATTCAAATTTCCTCCTTCGTGTTGTCTAACATACAGTGTACTAAACCAAAGGCTATTATACAATATTTGCTTTATGATTTTATCATATTTTAAACTAATTTTCTTTCCTTAATTGGTTTTAGCCAACCGTAACGATGATGTTCGATATCAATTGCCAGAAAAGACGACTCGCTTTTTCTAAGCACCTCAAAAAAGATCGTCTCCGCATCATAATTTCCACTCGCTTCTAATATTAAACATCGGTCCTTAATCTCTAGTTTAGCGCTGCTTCTTTTTCCCATTTCTATATAATATAACCCTTTATGTGTCAAAAAATCTTTATTTCGATACATCTGCTGGTTAATATATTGATGAAGTTTTAATCCCGGTATCGGCTTTGTTATAAATTGAATTTGTCTAGCTAGTATGGATTCCATAGTACCAGCCGCGTGCTCGAATTCTTGAAATAACTGAAAAAACATTCTCTCCCTGCCAAAATAGTGGGAGGCAAATTCATCTTCAATTAAATATAACTGATAGGATCTCATCCAAACCTCTCCTTCCGGGACAAACCCCCTTTCCTCTCATTATACTTATGTAAAATTGAACATTGTGTCTTAAACCGTCAAAAACATTCGCTTATTTTGTCGAAACGAAGAATTTTTAGAAAATAATAGCTATCAATGACAAAAAGAGAAGAGCCTTTAGCACTCTTCTCTTTCGTAATAGTTCTAGAATAGGGATTTAACACGCGCCACAACATTATCAACCGTGAAACCATATTCCTCGATGATTTTTTCGCCAGGAGCAGATGCACCAAATTGATCAATACAAAGGACATCTCCTTCATCACCAGCATAGCGATGCCAGCCAAGAGAAGCACCCATTTCAATCGCTAATCTTTTCTTCACATCTTTAGGAATAACACTTTCCTTGTATTCCTTAGATTGAGCTTCAAAACGATCCCATGAAGGCATACTGATAACCGTTGCTGAAATACCATCAGCTTCTAAAGCTTGCTGCGCTTCCACGGCTAAGCTTACCTCTGATCCGGAAGCAATTAATAATGCATCAGCTTTTTCTTTACTAGCAGGTGATACAACATATGCCCCTTTTGAAACGCCATCATATGCTGCTTCTTTTGTACCTTTTAATGTTGGCAGATCTTGTCGCGTTAATACAAGGGCTGTTGGCTTATCTGACGATTCAACCGCTAATTTCCAAGCAGCTGCTGTTTCATTTCCATCAGCAGGACGAATAACAGATAGATTTGGCATTGCACGCAAAGCAGCTATTTGTTCAATAGGCTCATGTGTTGGTCCATCTTCACCAACAGCAATACTGTCATGTGTAAACACATACGTAACAGGCAGCTTCATTAATGCAGCTAGACGAATAGCCGGACGCAAGTAGTCAGAGAAAACAAAGAAGGTACCTCCAAATACTTTTAATCCTCCATGTAAAGCCATTCCATTTAAAGCAGCTCCCATTGCAAATTCACGAACTCCAAACCAAATGTTTTTTCCATCAAAGGTTTTTGGAGTAAAGTCTGCAGTTCCTTTAATCATTGTCTTATTTGAACCTGCAAGGTCAGCAGATCCTCCGATAAAGGATGGTAGGTTTTTGGCAATGGCATTCAATGCCTCTCCTGATGACGCACGGCTCGCAATGCTTTTTCCTTCTTCATAAGCAGGTATATCATTTGCCCAGCCCTGCTTAAGCTCGCCGTTAATAGCTTGCTCGAGCTGACTTGCAAGCTCGGAAAACTCACTTCTGTATTGAGCGAATAGGTCATTCCATTCTTGCTCCTTCTTTTCTCCTTGTACTGCGACAAGCTTTCTGAAATGCTCATACACTTCTTCAGGAACATAGAAGTCTTCTTCAAAAGTCCACTTATAAGATTCTTTCGTTAACTTTAATTCATCTGCACCAAGAGGAGCTCCATGAACATCAGATTTTCCTGATTTATTTGGTGATCCATATCCGATGACTGTTTTTACTTCAATAAGCGTTGGATGATTAACATCTAGTTTCGCTTCTTCAATCGCATTTGCGATTTCAGTCAGATCGTTCCCATCTTCTACTCTTAAGTATTGCCAGCCATATGATTTAAATCTTTGTTCAACACTTTCAGAGAACGACTTATTTAAGTCACCATCAAGGGAAATATCATTGGAGTCATAAAGCACTATTAATCTCCCAAGGTTAAGGTGGCCAGCAAGAGAAGCTGCTTCTGCGGAGACACCTTCCATTAGATCCCCGTCACCACAAATGCTGAATGTATAATGATCAATTAAATTAAATTGATCTTTGTTATAGACAGTTGCTAAATGGCGCTCAGCCATCGCCATTCCAACTGACATAGCTATTCCTTGCCCAAGAGGACCAGTAGTTGCATCGACACCAGGCGTATGACCAAACTCAGGATGTCCTGGAGTTTTGCTTCCCCATTGTCTGAAGCTTTTAATATCTTCCATTGATACATCATATCCCGAAAGATGAAGAAGGCTATATAGAAGCATAGAACCGTGGCCAGCTGATAGAACAAAACGGTCACGATTAAACCATTGTGGATTTTTAGGATTATGATTCATAAATTGAGTCCAAAGTGTATATGCCATTGGCGCTGCTCCCATTGGCATACCAGGGTGACCTGATTTTGCTTTTTCAATTGCATCAATAGATAAAGTACGAATGGAACTTATGGATAAAGCATCGTTTTGATCAAACATGTGATACATCCCTTCTGCTAATTATTATTACTCTTCTAATATTAAAGTTAGCGCCCTTCTAATACAACAAAATGTATAAATAATGCTTAAAATTCTATTATTTATTATTTTGCCTTAAAAACTTATGTATATGTAAGGAAGGAAACATTTGCTGTATCCTTCAATTCATGTTTCTTACTCATCAATGTAACAGATCTTTGTTTTGTACCTTTTTAAGCTTTTCAGGGGTTACATCATTTCCTTTAGGGTCAACAATGGTAACACCTTTAAGCGTAGTCAGCATAGATGAGCGAAAGGTCTGTAAATATTCTTTGCGCAGGGCAGACTGTTCCTTCGCCTCGGTTTCATTTAATCCTACTTCCTTTGCCTTCTTTGCAAGAGCATTAATTCGATTTAGTTTATCTTTTGGCAGCATAGTTTAGCTCCTTTATTTTTTCATTGAATCCCATTGCAATGTTACTAAAAAAGAGCCATTTTGACAAGAAAGGCATATTAGGAAAAAACCCTACCCAATTTGATAGAGTTTCAGCAATATATATTTAAGAATTATTCGCATTACTTTTCTATCACTGCTTTTGTATCGATATACTCCTGGTATCTTCGATGTACTGTTGCTTTAGATATTTGATATCCAAGCCCTGTAAGTGTTGCTGCAATTTCTGAGAATGTTAAATCATTTTTCCTGAGTCTTACGATCTCTTCAATGGGTACCTCAATACGATCCCTGCCTGAATGCATGCCGAGATTTGTAAGGTTTTTCTCAGGTCTGAATCCTTTTTGGACAGCACGCCTCATTCCCCGCTTAATTTTTATATTATGTATTCTCCTTTGGTATTCCTCCACCAAACTTACGATATTTAATACCATTGAGTCCGATTCAGATAGCTGAAGCTCCCCGTTGTGGGTAACACTATATAATAAAACACCTTCTTTTAATATACAGTGTAGGATAGCCATTTTTGCATTGCCTCTGCCAAGTCTAGTCTCGTCCTGAATAAGAACATATTTTATTTCCTTATCTTTAATAAGTGATAGGAGATTAATAATTCCATTGCGATCTAAATCATAGCCGCTAGCCTGTTCGCGAATGACTTGAACAATTTCGAAGCCATTTTTAATTGCTAGCTCTGTTAATTCTTCCTCTTGTCTAGCCAATGATGTTTCCTGTGATTCTTTCGTTGTACTTACTCTACAATAAATAATTGCTTTCATGTGTAATGCCCTTCCACAAAATATTTTTATTGGGAACTTGCTAACTCGGTATGAACTTCTGATGAATAATCCTTTAATACAGGAATGACGAGTTCATCTCCCGGAAAGATTCTTTCCCCTGAAATTCCGTTATTCCGCTCGACCCAGCTAATAAATTCTATTGCTGTTAATTCATGATCCATTGAAAATTCTTCAGCTATTTGCCATAATGTATCGCCATCATTGACAGTAATTTTTATATATTTAATATTTTCGGATTCTCCAAGCTGATTTATTAAGATGAACGCGGTAAAAAAGCTTAAAACGAATAGAATAATAGCATACGAATATTGATTCCACAATTTTTTCATACTTACACACCTCATTAAGAATATATGTTCGCTTATTGATTTTTATTATAAACCGAACATTTGTTTTGTGTCAACAATTATTCGAACTTATGTTTGTACTATATTGTAAGTGGTGCTATAATTAGGGAAAGAAAATCATAAGAGGTGTGATTATGATGGCGAAATTATCAAAAAGGCAGCAGGATATATTAAATTTTATTAAAGAGGAAGTGAGACAAAAAGGTTATCCACCATCTGTTAGAGAAATTGGCGAAGCAGTGGGTTTAGCCTCTAGCTCTACTGTCCATGGCCACCTTGCTAGATTAGAAAGCAAAGGCTTAATTCGGAGAGATCCAACGAAACCGCGTGCTATTGAAATATTAGACTTAGAAGGAACTGTACAAGCTCCTGACTATAAGATCGTGAATGTTCCAATTGTAGGAAAAGTAACAGCTGGTCAGCCGATTACAGCTATTGAAAATGTTGAGGAATATTTTCCGCTGCCCGAAAGACTGGCACCTGATGCTGATCAGGTTTTTATGCTCGAAATTATGGGTGAAAGTATGATAGAGGCAGGAATTCTTGACGGGGATTATGTCATTGTAAGGCAGCAGCAAACTGCCAATAATGGCGATATTATTGTTGCGATGACTGAGGATGACGAAGCAACTGTTAAGAGATTCTTTAAGGAAAAAGATTATATTAGACTTCAACCAGAAAACTCTACAATGGAGCCAATTATTCTCCGTAATGTATCCATTTTAGGCAAAGTCATTGGTGTATATCGGCATATTCATTAGCATGAATGAAAGCGGGCATCTTTTTGCCGGCTTTTTCTTTTATATGAATACATAATCATGTTAATTTCTTATAATTATCTAAAAATCTATGATTTCTTGACTATAGACTTTTCTGAAAAATGAATATTTATACACATTCTATTTTTTGGAAAATTTTATAAACTAATATTACATCCAGAATCAACCTAAGGTCGCTAAAAAAATCTCGACTTTAGGAGGTGAAGTCCAAATGTATTTGAACATTTTCTTCGCTTTTTTGATTGGTGGACTTGTCGGTGCTGCAGGACATATTCGAAAAGAAGGAAGAATTATCAAGCCTAGAAAAACGAAAAAATTCATTTACTTGGGTTTTTTAGAAGAAGTAATTTTAGGTGGACTTGCTGCTGCTTGTTTAATCACTTTTTCCGAGCCTGATTCAGCATTTAAAGTTGTTTCTTTATCGATTATTGCCGGTTTAGGCGGAGACGCTCTGCTTAGAGGTCTTGAATTCTTAAAAATAAGGGAAAAAGACCAAAATTAAATGTATTTATTTAATCCCTGCTACTTAGCAGGGATTTTTTTGTTTTTTCGTCACTTTTGAATTCGTTCAAAGGGGTTTCCATAATCAGTAAAATCTTCTTTTATTGGAGGCGATTTTATGAAAATTAGAGACATAATCTATTATAAATCTTCCAAGAGAACCGTATATGTGAATAATCTCTAAAATGC
>NZ_JBALOW010000058.1:48761-53634 GCF_036965085.1 Bacillus sp. JJ1532 | reverse complement strand
AATATAAAGTCATTTTTAGTATGGATACGAATAAAAAATACATTCTATTCTTAATATTATTCTAACATAATTTCAGAATTATTAAAAATAAATTACCTTTTATTACAACTTTTCCCTATCAGAAGATTAGTGTGTTTATAAGATGATATCCTATTTTGGAAATGGTAAAATATTCTGCAGAGAAATATCTTTTCCATTAAGTTTTTATTGTTATTTCTTTAAATAATGAAACTTTCTTCTGTAATTTAAGTAAATAATATTAGTTTTTATGCAATGTCATAAGGAGGTACTTGCTTGAACCCAGTATATTTTTATCGAACGTTAAGGTTATTATTCGTTATCGGCTTTGCTCTATTGATTCTTATAGGTTTTTTCTATGTTTCAAAAGTGACATACCCGTTTATTATTGGTTTTGCCATTGCCTTTCTTATTAACCCGCTCGTTAATTTCCTCCAGAATAAATGGCGAATGCCTCGTGCACTAGCGGTTCTAATTAGTATAGTTCTGATTATCGCTCTATTTGCAGGTCTGATCACTCTATTAATAGCAGAGATTGTATCAGGTGCAGATTACTTGGCTAAAGTAGTTCCAGATCATTTGGAAACACTTATTGATTATGTTGAACAATTCTTTGCAGGACAAATTATTCCATTTTACAATCAGATAACAAGTCTGTTTAATAGTCTGGATACCGGGCAGCAAGGTACAATTATGGAAAATATAGAGAATGTCGGAAAGAAGATTGGGTCAACTTTAGGGACATTTATTCAAAACTTCTTTGGCAAAATACCGAATATTTTATCTTGGTTTCCGAATGCAGCAACTGTTTTGATTTTCTCGTTGCTTGGCACATTTTTTATTAGTAAAGATTGGTACCGGCTTTCTGCAATGGCCGGCAAACTGCTTCCAAACCGAGCGAAGACGAGCGGAATAACAGTTTTTGCAGACCTTAAAAAAGCTCTTTTTGGATTTGTGAAAGCCCAAGCAACACTTATCTCCATCTCAACAGTCATCATTTTAATTGGGTTATTAATTTTAAGAGTTGATTATGCAATAACGATTGCACTAATTGCAGGAATTGTTGACATTATCCCTTATTTAGGGACCGGATTAATTTTTGTTCCCTGGATCATTTATGAAGCCGTTGCTGGAGATTTAGGTATGGCTATCGGATTAGGGATTTTATATACAATTGTTCTCGTTCAGCGTCAAATTATGGAGCCAAAAATTCTTTCCTCCAACATCGGACTTGATCCTTTAGCTACTTTAATTGCCTTGTTTGTCGGGTTTAAGTTAATTGGATTTTTAGGACTGATTGTCGGCCCTGTTACTCTAGTCATTATTACAACCCTGCATAAAGCTAACGTATTCCATGATTTATGGCTATTTATCAAAGGGAAACCTGAGTCTTAAATACATGCAGAAAAAGGTCATTCCATTATGGAATGACCTTTCTCTATTTCAGCTTAT
Source organism: Bacillus sp. JJ1532 (assembly GCF_036965085.1). Classification (NCBI taxonomy): domain Bacteria; kingdom Bacillati; phylum Bacillota; class Bacilli; order Caryophanales; family Bacillaceae; genus Bacillus; species Bacillus sp. JJ1532. Next base: position 52,164 of record NZ_JBALOW010000058.1, on the reverse strand, counting down.
CTTATAATCGTTATTGTATTTCTGTCTATCCATTTTCGAAACCATTTAATCATGAGCTTTTTGAATATGCTTTTTGTTGGGGGAGCTAATAAGAGTAAACCAGTAATATCACTTAAAAAACCCGGGGTGAGAAGCAATGTTCCACCGATTAACACACATATCCCATCGAGAATCGCGTCTCCTGGCATTCGGCCATAGCTCAGCTGCTCCCTAGCTCGCCTTATCGTTTCAAGCCCCTGTTTCTTAGCTAAATATGCTCCCAATACGCCTGTAAATACAATTAAGCCAATTGTTGGCCATACCCCTATAAAATTCCCTGAGAGGAGGAGCATCCCAATCTCTGCAGCGGGAACAACAATGATCAATAATATTAAATATCTCATAGTGTCACCATGTTAGAGAACACTAGCATGCCCGTTATAAATAACACCCCGATTGGAGTCGACTGTAATTTCCTGCCCATCCTTCAATAAAGTTGTTGCATTTTCAACTCCAACGATAACAGGTATGCCAATATTAATTCCAACTACTGCCGCATGACTCGTTAGCCCGCCTTCCTCTGTAATAAGCGCGCTGCACTTCTCGATAGCTGGCACCATTTCTCGATCCGATCCAATTGTTACTAAAATGGCTCCTTCTGTTACTTTAGCATTCGCTTCCTCTGCATTACGGGCAACAACTACTTTTCCAAATGCAGACTTTCGTCCAATTCCTTGAGCCTTTACCAAGATATCCCCTACGACATGTATTTTCATCAAGTTTGTGGTTCCTGCTTCACCTACCGGAACACCCGCTGTTATAACAACTAAATCACCAGAAGACACAATCCCGCTATTTAAGCTTTCTTCTACTGCGGCATCAAGCATGTCATCTGTTGTTGATGCCTTTCTTCCAATTTGCGGATAAACTCCCCAAACGAGTGCAAGACGGCGAGAAACATAATCATTTGATGTAACAGCGACAATCGGTGCTTTAGGACGATACTTAGAAATCATCCTTGCCGTATGACCGCTTTCAGTAGGTGTGATTATGGCATGAACATCAAGGTTAAGTGCCGTATGTGCAACAGATTGACCAATAGCATCGGTTATATTATGTTCATTGTCTTTACTGCGTGAGGAGAGAATTTCTTTATGTGCTAAAGCTGTCTCTGCACGGGAAGCAATATTATGCATCGTTTGCACAGCTTCAAAAGGATATGCGCCTGCAGCTGTTTCTCCAGAAAGCATAATAGCATCAGTACCATCAAAGATGGCATTTGCTACATCACTTGCTTCAGCTCGAGTAGGACGAGGGTTGCGCTGCATGGAGTCAAGCATTTGTGTAGCTGTAATGACAGGTTTTCCTTGTGCATTGCATTTTTTGATTAATTGCTTCTGCACTAAAGGAACCTCTTCCGCAGGTATTTCAACTCCAAGATCTCCTCTAGCAACCATTATTCCATCAGACACCTCAAGAATTTCATCGATTTTATCGACTCCTTCTTGGTTTTCAATTTTAGGTATGATCTGGATATGTGAGGCCTGATTGTCTTCTAAAAGCTGTCTAATTTCCAGAACATCAGATGCTCTGCGAACAAATGAAGCTGCGATAAAGTCAATTCCCTGTTCAATTCCAAAAAGGATATCTTGAGCGTCCTTTTCTGTTATACCAGGTAAATTTACAGATACTCCTGGAACATTAACACCCTTCTTATTCTTTAATATTCCGCCATTTAAAATGATCGTATGAATTTCTTTTGAAGCCTTATCAATCTTGTTCACCTCAAGAGCAATCAAACCATCATCAAGTAATATCTTAGAACCTACCTCTATGTCATTAATTAACTCGGCATATGTAACAGAAAACCTCTCCGCTGTCCCTTCAACTTCATTCATAGAAACAATGATTTCATTGCCTGCTTTCAATTCAATGGCATCGTGTCTCATATTATGAGTACGAATTTCAGGACCTTTCGTATCTAAAAGAATGGCAACCGTTTTTTCCGCCCGTCTAGCTGCCTCCCGTATATTTCGGATTCGCTGTCCATGCTCTTCGAAATTTCCATGTGAAAAGTTTAAACGTGCCACATTCATCCCAGCTTCAATTAACTGCATTAATTTTTCAACACTCTCACTGGCTGGTCCAATCGTACATACGATCTTTGTTTTTCGCATGATGTTTCCTCCTCTATTAAATCGAAAGTTCCTTTGATAATCTAAAGATTCCAAGATCCACTACATGCTTAGTATCAAGGACCTTATTAAAATCATGGTCAACAACTAGATTGTTCTCAATTCCAACAGCACGTCCTCCCTTGCCTTCAAGCAAGAGCTCTACCGCATATGCACCAAGGCGACTGGCGAGAACACGGTCAAATGCTGTTGGAGAGCCGCCGCGCTGCATATGTCCTAAGACAGAAACCCGTGTATCAAAATTCGTAGCTTCCTCGAGTTCTTTGGCAAAATCCATTCCCGTTGTCACACCTTCTGCCACGATGATAATACTATGCTTCTTACCCCGTGCATGTCCCTTAATTAGTCTGGCAGCAATTTCATCCATATTATATTTTTCTTCTGGAATAAGAATGGTTTCTGCCCCACCGGCTAATCCCGCCCATAGAGCAATGTCTCCTGCATTTCTTCCCATGACCTCAATAATAAAGGTGCGTTCATGAGAGGTAGCTGTATCTCGTATTTTATCAATTGCGTCAATAACCGTATTAATAGCCGTATCGAAGCCGATGGTATACTGAGTTCCTGCAATATCATTGTCTATCGTTCCCGGAATGCCAATGCATGGAAAACCTTGCTCAGATAGTGCTCTTGCACCATGATAGGACCCATCTCCTCCAATAACGACTAATCCTTCAATCCCATATTTCTTTAACTGTTCCAATCCTCTTTGTTGGCCATCTTTTGTTTTGAATTCCTCACATCGAGCAGAGTATAATATCGTTCCCCCGCGATGGATGATATCTCCAACGGAACCAAGCTCCAGTTTGTTAATATTCCCGCTTATAAGCCCTGAATATCCTCCTAAAACTCCAAAAACCTCTATATCATGATAAATAGCTTTTCTTACTACGGCACGAATTGCCGCGTTCATGCCCGGGGAATCCCCTCCACTCGTAAGCACTCCTATTCTTTTCACACTTTCACCTCAAATTCTTATTATCTAAATAAGATTACTTCCAATACTGTATAAGTGAAATCAAATTCACTTTTTAGAAAGGGAAATACTAGAAATCACAAATTGGCATACATCTAAAATACCATGAAGACATTGGTATCACAACTGAATTAGAAAAGCGGAAGCGCCTTCGGAACAATTAAAGGACGAATTGTTCCTGCGATGTTCATTCGCAGAAGATCTCCTTAGTGTCCACCCCCGACAAGCACAAGACAAGCCTCCCGGAAAGGTG
>NZ_JBALOW010000058.1:0-48707 GCF_036965085.1 Bacillus sp. JJ1532 | reverse complement strand
ATTGTCGACACTAGTACGTCCTGTACGTTGGGGGTAGGCGCTCCTCCTAAAAACTAACGCTTTTACTCGTGCGATGATAATGCTGCCGAAGCGTTCCTTGTGGAGCTGGACAGTTCTCAAACTCGAGAAAAGTTATACTTTCTATTGAAATAGCTAACAGATTGTAGAATTTCAATACTGACCAAAAAAAAAGAACATGCTGTAATAGCACGTCCCTATTTTACCCCGATAAATTCCTTTAAATTAGAAAACTCACCAATGGATTTATACTTATCATACCGGTGAATAGTTAATTGGTCTTCTTTAAATCCTTTTAGTTCTTTCAGAGATTTATGCAGGACTTCATCTATGAAATGTGCCTGCTGCTTTATATCTTTATGTGCCCCACCTTTAACCTCAGAAATAATTTCATCAACGATTCCTAACTCTTTAAGATCTGGGGCTGTAATTCTCATGCTCTCAGCTGCTCTTTTCGCTTGAGTGGCATCCTTCCATAATATAGCAGCAGCACCTTCAGGCGAAATAACCGAGTACGTTGAATTCTCAAGCATATGAATATGATTTCCAACACCCAGTGCTAATGCGCCTCCGCTTCCGCCTTCTCCGATAACGATGCAAACGACAGGCACCTTTAAACTAGCCATTTCAAATAAATTTCGGGCAATTGCTTCACTCTGCCCTCGTTCTTCGGCTGCTTTACCAGGATAAGCACCTTTTGTATCAATGAAACAAATAATCGGGCGTCTAAACTTTTCTGCCTGTTTCATTAGCCTAAGGGCTTTTCGGTAACCCTCTGGGTGAGGCATGCCGAAGTTTCTGCGGATGTTTTCTTTCGTATCCTTGCCTCTTTGATGACCAATTACAGTAACAGGAAGTCCTTTATATTTGGCAATCCCGCCAACAATCGCCTCATCATCTGCAAATGTTCTATCTCCATGACATTCAAAGAAATCAGTGAAAAGAAGTGAAATATAATCCAAAGTCGTTGGACGGCCTGGGTGTCTTGCGATTTGCACTCGATCCCAAGGTTTCATGTTTTCATAAATCTCTTTTTCTAATTTTCCTAACCTTGCTTCTAATTTTTCAATTTCTGCAGATAAATCCACATCTGCATTTTTAGTAAATTCCTTTAGCTCCGATATTTTATTCCTAAGCTCAATAACCGGTTTCTCAAATTCAAGGACTCCTACCATTCAAGGTCACCTCCTTGTTCATGTATAGATAGAATAGTCGCAATTTGCCCTTTCAAATCTAACCTCGAAATGACTGCATCCAATTGTCCGTGTTTTAATAAAAATTCTGATGTTTGGAAGTCTTCAGGCAGTTCCTCCCTGATCGTCTGCTCAATGATTCTTCTACCTGCAAAGCCAATTAACGCCCCTGGTTCTGCTAGATTATAATCACCAAGAGAGGCAAAGCTAGCTGACACGCCCCCAGTAGTTGGGTGTGTCATAATAGAAATAATTAAACCGCCATTATCACTGAATCTTTTTAAAGCCACACTAGTTTTTGCCATCTGCATTAAGCTTAGTACACCCTCTTGCATCCTGGCTCCGCCTGAAGCTGTGAAGATAATGAAAGGTACTGACAATTCATCTGCTTTTTCAATTGCTAGTGTTATTTTTTCTCCAACTACCGATCCCATACTGCCCATTCGAAACGTTGAATCCATAACGGCAATAACAATCTGATGTCCGTTAACTGTTCCAATGCCAGTGACAACCGCTTCGTTTATACCGGACTTTTTCCTGTCCTTTTCAAGTTTTTCAATATAATCAGGGAAATTCAATGGGTTTTCAGAAATCATTCCCGCATTCATTTCTTCAAAGCTGCCTTCATCAAGAAAGCTATCTACCCGCTCACCTGAATCCATAGAATGATGGTATTGGCAATGCATGCAAACCTTTAAATTCTTCATTAATTCTTTCGTATACATGATCTTTTTGCAGTTTGGACACTTTGTCATAATTCCTTCGGGAACATCCTGCTTGGCTGCTTCCGAAGGAATTGTAGCGTATTTCTTCTTTTTTGGTTTTGTAAAAATCTCCTTAAGCAAGGTGAAACCTCCCGTTCTATATATAACAGCGTTTCTTTTCGTAACAGAAGTGGTCAGACCACTTAGAACAAAAATAAATGAGTGAAGGAAAACTTGTCTATCTTTACCACTATAGAATAAAAGAGCTACAAAATTTGCAAAAAACTGTCGTTAATCATTCGACAATTTTCTAAGCTCCTTATAGGCTTTCCTAACCTCAGATTCTTTTCTTGTTAATAGTTTATTGATTACATTCATATATTCTTGCTTGTCTGCGTCCATTTTAAATATTTTCAAGGAATTATAATAGTCTTTTAATATTGTCCATAATCGCAGAAGCAAATGATTATCTGCAAGCTCCGCCATTTTCAGGAAAAAATCTTCATCTGTGAATGATGAAGTTTCCGCCCATTTTTTTATGTCTTGCAATAGCTTATCTGGTGATTTGATAAGAACAAGTAACAAGCAGTCCATTTCAATCAGAGACTTTGTCTCAGCAATGTCTGCTTTCGCCTTTTCATCTTGAAGAATAAAGGTACTGATCAGTTGAACAAGCTGATGTCCTTTAAAGTCGCGAATAAAGGTTCCTTCTCCTCTTCTAGTTTCAATTAACCCTAGAAGTTCAAGTGCTCTTAGCGCTTCACGAACGGAAGAGCGCCCAACTATTAGGCGCTCACACAATTCTCGTTCAGAAGGTAATTTATCGCCAGCTTTTAGACCCTCTTGTTCGATCATCAGTCTAAGCTGTTTGACAATTTCAACATATATCTTTGAACCTTGTTGACTTGGATCCACGTTAAAGACTCACTCACTTTTCCCAATAACTGCGAGTTTTCGTGTTTTCTCTTTGACAGCTTCCGGGTCAACTTTAATTCGAGCTACCCCTGTCTCCATCGCTGCTTTTGCCACTGCGGCAGCAACTTCTGGTGCGACCCTAGAGTCAAAAGGACCTGGAATCACGTAGTCTGCGTTCAGTTCATCTTCATGAATAAGATTTGCTATGGCTTCTACTGCCGCAATCTTCATCTTTTCATTAATATGTGTCGCCCTTACATCTAAAGCACCGCGGAAAATACCCGGGAATGCAAGAACATTGTTTACCTGATTAGGGAAATCGGATCTTCCTGTTCCAATGACAGCTGCACCTGCTGCCTTTGCTTCATCAGGCATGATTTCCGGAGTAGGATTCGCCATTGCAAAGATAATCGGATCTTGGTTCATTGAACTAACCATATCTGCTGTCAAAGAGCCAGCGGCAGAAACTCCAATGAAAACGTCTGCACCTTTAATGACATCTGCAAGACTTCCTTGAACCTTATCGCGATTCGTATATTTCGCGACATTCGTTTTTATATCATTCATACCATTCGGACGGCCTTCGTAAATCGCACCCTTAGTATCGCACATAATGATATCTCTAACCCCATATGTGTAAAGAAGTTTAATGATGGCGATCCCAGCAGCGCCAGCTCCATTTGCAACAACCCGAATTTCATTCATTTTCTTCCCTGTAATCTTCAATGCATTTACAAGGCCAGCAACCGTTACAATGGCGGTTCCATGCTGATCATCATGGAAAACAGGGATATTTGCTTCCTTTTTTAATCTTTCTTCAATCACAAAGCAATTAGGGGCAGCAATGTCCTCTAAATTAACGCCTCCAAAAGTAGGCTCTAGTAATTTAACCGTTTCAACAATTTTATCAATATCCGTTGTATTTAAACAAATAGGAAATGCATCTACACCAGCAAAGCTTTTGAATAAGACAGCTTTTCCTTCCATGACAGGCAGTGCAGCTTCGGGGCCAATGTTTCCAAGCCCAAGTACAGCTGTCCCATCTGACACGACCGCTACCATATTGCCTTTCATTGTATATTCGTATACAGATTCAGGCTTATCATAAATCTCCTTACAAGGCTCTGCGACTCCAGGTGAGTATGCGAGACTTAAATCTCGTGCATCTCTCACTGGCACCTTAGACTTAGATTCAAGTTTTCCTTGGTTAACTCTATGCATATGAAGAGCTTCTTCACGTAAAGTCATGCTTATTCCACTCCTTTGAATTGCTTATAAATTCGGTAGCATATACGTTATGTAAAAACAAATAAAACTTGGCGTCTGCAAGTTCTATTGCAGATGCCTTCGTTTTCTTTATGCGATATTCTAAGCAGTAAGCTAATTAATTTCTAAATTATCTTTTCTTTTATAGATATTATCTTTCTATCGATCGTTTGTAGAATTCTTTAAGTCTCGTGGTGGTCAGACCATTTTCTCTTTTAACAAATATACCATATTTGTTGATGATGTAAAGTAATAACATGAGACAGGAATAATACTATTTTTTTAGAATTACATGTTGTTCCCCAAGGATTTCCTTTAATTTTATAATAAATTCTTCAGAAGGATTAACTAAATCTTCCTCTCCTAAACGAATCCTTTTTTGTGTGCTTTCATAATATAAAATAATTTGAACTTTTCCTTCATTTTCATTAAATAATTTTTTGAGGTAATGAAGAATATCCGGATTTTCATTTTCTTTTGTAATCTTTAAATATAGTACAGGATCCTTTTTCTCTTCCTTTTCAATAGCCGCATTGACTTCTTCACATCTTTGAACAATAAATTGACGCTTTCCATCCTTTTCTTCCAGCTTCCCCTCAATTAAAAGAATATTGCCTTGCTTTAGCAATACGGAGAATTTAGTATATGTATCAGGAAAAACAACCGCTTCCAATTCATCTGTTTGGTCACTGATCGTTAAAAAAGCCATGGCAAGACCTTTTTTTGTTCTTATATTTTTTATATTTGTCAAGTAAACTACTGCACGGACTCGGTTTGTACTAGGATGCAAATAATATAGTTGTGTGGCGTTCAACATTGGCACATACATCTCGTATGAAGCAACAGGATGGTCTGATAAATAAACCCCAAGTACCTCCTTTTCAAAAGCCAGTTTATCCTCTGAACGTATCGAATCTACTTGTGTATACTTTGGTTTTGGAAAAAAATCACCTTCTGAAAAGAAATCAATTTGTTCATCTTCGATCTTCAGTAAATTTGCATGTTCAACTGCGGGGTCAAGACTTGCAAGCAGTATAGCCCGGTCTTGACCAAATTCATCAAAGCTTCCTGAATGCACTAGCGCCTCCAGCACCTTTCGATTGATCGCTTTCGCCGTCACTCGGATAGAGAAATCAAATAAATCATCAAACCGTTTATTCTTTCTCGAACGAAAAATTTCCTTAAGAACAGATGCACCTATTCCTTTAATTGCAGCCAAGCTATATCTAATTGCAGCTTTTTCAACTAAGAATGAGTATCCGCTGTTATTTATGGAAGGAGGAAGAATCTTAAGATTCATTTGCTTGAGCTCCCTCACATATTGAGAAATCTTTTCTTCATTTCCAATAACAGATGTGAGCAATGCCGCCATAAAATGAAGGGGAAAATGTGCCTTTAAATAGGCAAGCTGATAAGAGATAAAGCTATAGGCAACTGCATGGCTGCGGTTAAAGCCATAGTTGGCAAAGCGAACGATTAAATCATATATATCATTGGCCGTTTTCTCATTGTAGCCTTTCTTTAACGCTCCATTTACAAAATGGGTTCTTTCCCTGTCAAGAATTTCCTTTTGTTTTTTACTGACGGCTCTCCTAAGCAAGTCAGCCTCTCCAAGTGTGAACCCCGCCAATTTGGCTGCAATTTGCATAATTTGTTCCTGATAAACAATCACCCCATATGTATTCTCAAGAATGGGGATTAAATCGGTGTGGGGGTAAGTAACCTTTTGTTTACCATGCTTACGATCAATAAAAAGTGGAATATTCTCCATTGGACCTGGTCTGTACAAAGCATTTACGGCAACGATATCTTCAAAACTGGAAGGACGGAGCTTTTTTAATACCTTTCTCATTCCTTCAGATTCCAGCTGGAAAATTCCAGTTGTCTCCCCTCTGCTTAATAATTCAAAGGTGCTATGATCATGGAGAGGAATCGCTTTAATATTTATACTCTTACCGGTCTTTTTTTGAATTGACTTTAAAATATTTTCAATTAGGGATAAATTTCTTAACCCTAGGAAGTCCATTTTTAATAAGCCGATTTCTTCTAAATGCTCCATTGAATACTGTGTCAAATAAACCCCAGCATGCCCATTTTGAATTGGAATAACATTTACTAATGGCTTTTCACTAATAACGACCCCTGCCGCATGAGTAGACGTATGCCTTGGAAGGCCCTCTATTTTAAGCGCAGTTTCGAACAGCCTGCGATTTAAGCTCGATTCACTTGCAAACCTCCTTAAAGACTCTGATTCTTTATAGGCATCCTCTAAGGTAATCCCTAATTTAGAAGGTATTCTTTTCGATAAGCTGTCTAATTCTTTCGGATTTAATCCGAATGCTCGCCCTACATCCCGTAATGCCGCTTTTGCTGCTAAGGTACCAAATGTAATAATTTGAGCCACATGAAGCTCACCGTATTTCTGTGAAACATAATGGATTACATCGTCTCTGCGATGATCGGGAAAATCAATATCAATATCCGGCATCGATACACGCTCAGGGTTAAGGAAACGTTCAAAAAGCAGCTTATGCTCAATCGGATCAGCATCCGTTATATATAAAACATAAGCTACAATAGATCCAGCAGCCGATCCCCGGCCTGGTCCTGTTAATATCCCATTCTCCCTTGAAAACTTCATAAAATCCCAAACAATTAAGAAATAGTCGCTAAACCTCATTCTTTTTATGATCTGAAGTTCATAGGCTAACCTTTGTTTATGCTCTTCTGTTACGTTTGAATATCTTTCTTTAAGCCCTTTCAGGCACGTAGCCTCCAGGAGTTCATCAGCAGAGCCATTATTTTCTACTGGATACTTTGGGAGGTGCTGCTGATTGAGTTCGATCATTACATTACATTGGTCGGCAATTTTCAATGTGTTTTCCAGGGCATCTGGATATTCTGATAACAACTCAGCCATTTCTTCTGCAGTTTTTAAATAGTACTCATCGCTTTTTAGATGCACCCTCGTTTCATCCTGAAGCTTTTCCCCATTCTTAATGGCCATGAGGCACTCTTGTGCAAATGCATCCTCTTTTGAAAGATAATAAACTTGGTTTGTTGCTGCTAGTTCAATGCCTGTTTCCTTTGACAAACGGACTAAACTTGGATGTATTTTTGTTTCCTCAGCAAGCTGATGATTCTGGAAAGACAAATAAAAATCTCCCCTGCCAAACAAATCTTTATATATACTAGCTGTTTCCACTGCCTTTTCATATTCATCATTTGCTAAATAATGTTCAATTTCTCCCTCCATGCCAGGACTAATACCTATAAGACCATCTGAATAAGCCTTTAGCCATTTGGCTGGAATCCCTTCAGGAGATTTTGTTTGAACAACACTTGTTATTTTTAATAGATTTTGAAAGCCAATCTGATTTTTTGCCAGGAGCACAATGGGATAGGCTAACGAGGGCTGTATCTCACTAACAGCATCAACCGTTAACCCCAAAATCGGTTTAATAGATTGTTTTAAGCATTCTTTATAAAAAGCTACTGCCCCGTACATAACATTGCGGTCAGTCAAGGCTATTGCTGAAAAGCCCTTTTGTCTTGCGTCTTTGACGAGCTGCTCAACGGCTGCCGTACTAGTCAATAAACTATACGCACTATAAACTTGAAGGTGAATAAATGCCAATTTGTTCACACCCTTAATTCTTCTCTTCTTAATATTATAGGACGGTTCATGGAAAAAGGAAAATACGTTCTCTTTTTAATAAGATCTAAACAAAAATTTGTAGAAGAGGATTAATCATATTTCAGAAGGTTTGTCCATAGAATGGTAGAAATCGTTTTGATATTAGGCGGAAATAAGAAAAGCGGAAGCGTTTTTATCTCCGCGGTAAGGAAGGATGATCATGAAAATCCAGCCCTATTTCGCTACATTATTTGATAGTTATTTTATTGCTCTTGGGGTAGTCATCGGAGGTTCGATTATTGGAAGCGTTGCTGCGTTTCTTACGGGAAAGCCGCCTTTAACAGAAGCATATCGAATATCTAATATTATTAGAATTTGGGCAATTATTGCAGCAATCGGAGGAACATTTGATACGCTTTATAGCTTTGAAAAAGGTGTTTTAGATGGTCAAACAAAAGACTTATTTAAACAATTCTTATTAATTCTATCTGCCTTTGGAGGAGCTCAAACGGGTGCTATACTAATTAACTGGCTAACTCAGGAGCATATATCATGAGGATGCCGCCGTATTTTTCTAGACCAGTCTGGCAACGCTTCTTTGCTGGAATGGCAATAGGCGGTATAATCAGCTGGTTTATTTTTCTATATATATTTGGCGAATGGAATGAAAAATACAGCAAGGAAATACAAAAGCAGAGGGAAGACATTGCTGATCTTGAGAATGATATTAAAATCTGGCAGGAGGACTACAAAGAACTAAATAAATTAAATAGTCAAAAGCTTATCGTTCAAGAAATTAAAGTAAAAATCCAAAACAGCGATAAATATAAACTAGATTCATTTAGTGTTTTTGAAATTGAAGATGAAATAAAAGAAGATATTAAAATGATGAAGGCAAAGGATATTGAAACTATTAATAAAAGTAGTGATTTAATCGAAAAAATTATTGAGAATAAGGTTTTTAAAGTGAATGAAAAGCGTTATCGTGTTGAAATTAGAAAAATGGTAATCTATACAACCTTATCAATTAAAGTAGATATTAAATTGGATTAATAAAGTAATTACTGTAAATAACCATATCAAGAGTCAGGCCCTGCTGCAAAAAATTAGGGGCCCGACTCTTTTATTTCGATCAGCCTTCTAGCCCATACAAGCTTCTTCTAAGTCCTTAATGACGAGATCCTTATCGTCCCATGAATAGATGGATGCTCCCGCGGCAAGTGGATGTCCGCCGCCATTGTATTTTCTGGCAATTTCATTAATGATTGGACCTTTAGAACGAAGACGAACTCTAATCTGATCCTCCTCCTCGATAAAGAACACCCATGCCTTAATTCCTTTAATGTGACCAAGGGCTCCTACTAGAAGGGAAGCCTCTGATGCCTTTACTTGAAATTCTTCTAGTAATTCTTTTTTTAGAACCATTGATACAGCGCCATGTTTTTTCACTTCAAAGTTTTGCAGGACAAATCCATTTAACTTCACAACGTTTGGCGATAGTTCATACATTTTATCAAACAGCTTTGGCCGTGAGAAATTATAGTGAATAAGTTCACCAGCATAGGCAAAGGTTTTATCAGATGTGCTTGGGAAAAGAAACCGTCCTGTATCTCCTACAATTCCCGCGAATATTAATCTAGCTGCTTCATCCGACATTTTTAAGCCCTTATCCTTGCCAAAAAGATAAAATTCATAAATCATTTCACTGACAGAGCTAGCATCTGTATCAATCCACATCATGTCCCCATATGGGTCAACATTTGGATGATGATCAATTTTTATTAATTTATCCCCTAAATGGTACCTGTAATCACAAATCCGTTCGGCATTCGCTGTATCACAAACAATGACTAAGGCCCCTTCATATGCATCATTTGGGATTTTATCCAGTCTGCGCAAATAGTAAAGCGTTTCTTCTTCCTTTCCAACGGTATAAATTGTCTTTTCAGGAAAAGAGGCTTTAAGAATCTCAGCTAGACCTCCCTGAGATCCATATGCGTCTGGATCTGGACGAACATGCCTATGGATAATGATGGTTTCATAATCTTTTATGATGTTTAATATTTTCTCTTTCATGGTCTTCTCCTTTATGATCAAATAAATTTTTATTTTACTCCATATGAAAAGAAAAAAGAGCATGCTATGGCATTTTTTTAGATAAAAAGTTAAAATAGCCTCAGAGTAATGAAAAATGGAGGTTAAGTTAATCATGCCAGTATTAGTTATTTTAATTACAATCGCACTTTCATTTTATCTATATTACAAAGTAAAATTTGTTCGCTGCAAGAAACCAGCTGAAAAAAAGTGGATTTCTTCTAAATCAAGTATGGCTTTAGGTGTTTTTATCGGATTATATGGCTTAAACCAGTTTTTTTTAAATGGAAATACAGCTACTTATATTATCGGTGGAATCTTTTTTCTAGTAGGGGCCTTTACTATTTTCGCCGGCCTTAAAGCCTATAAATATTATTTACCGATTGCCGCAAATGAAGCAAAAGAATAATAATTTTTTAAAGCCGCTCCTTTATGGAACGGCTTTTATCTTTGTCTAGCTTTAGTGCCAAAGTACTTCCGCTTTTCTTATCTCTCAATCAATTGACACATCATCATAGCCTTGCCAACGAGAACACCTTCATTGTAGACCTCTACATCAACTTTCCCGAATTTCCGTCCTACTTCTAGTACACGTGGATAAACCTCTAGCATACTCTCAATTTGTACGGGTTTAAGGAAATAAATGGTCATATTCTCGACAACTAAGTCACCTTTTTTATAATTTCGCAGCACTCGATTGGCGGCTTCTGAAACGATTGTTGTAAATACTCCATAAGAAATGGTACCAAGATGATTGGTCATCTGTGGCGTAACCTCACAGCGGTACACATCTTCCCCTTTTGTCTTCCCCCTCATTAGCACAAGTTGATTGGTCACAATATCATCAATCGTTTCACCGACTTGGGGCTGACGCTGAATCATTTGCAGTGCCTTTAACACATCCTGTCTGGTTATGATTCCTTCAAGCCTATTCGAATCATCGACAACCGGGAGGACCTCAATTCCTTCCCAAACCATCATGTGCGAAGAGGAAGCAACACTTGTTTGTTTCCCGACAGTCATTGGATTCTTGGTCATTAGCTTATCAATTTGTGTATCGGGATCATGCCCCATAATATCCTTAGATGTAACCATACCAATTACCTTTAAATTTTTATCGACTACCGGGAACCGTCCATGATTTGTTTCTTTATTAAATTGAAGCCAATCTGAAACTTTATCAGTTGGTTTGACGTATACCGTTTTTTCAAGAGGAGTTAATATATCCTCTACAAGGACAATCTCCTTTTTAATCAGCTGATCATAAATAGCCCGGTTGATCATCGTTGCTACAGTAAATGTATCATAGCTGCTTGAAATAATAGGCATCTGCAATTGATCAGCGAGTTTTTTTACACTTTCCTCTGTATCGAAACCGCCAGTAATAAGTACAGCTGCACCTGCCTTAAGTGCAGATTCATGTATTTGCGTTCGATTTCCGACAATGAGCAAGCTGCCTGCGTCAGTGTACCGCATCACGGCCTCTAGTTTCATGGCCCCGATTACAAATTTACTCAATGTTTTATGCAAACCATCTCTTCCGCCTAAAACCTGGCCATCAACAATATTAACAACCTCGGCAAAAGTTAGCTTTTCAATATTTTCTTTCTTCTTCCGCTCTATCCGAATCGTACCAACCCGTTCAATCGTACTGACATAACCTTTGTTCTCTGCATCCTTAATAGCCCGGTAAGCTGTCCCTTCGCTGACGCTCAGTGCCTTGGCGATTTGTCTAACTGATATTTTCTCTCCGACAGGCAATTCATCGATATATTGCAAAATTTGTTCATGTTTTGTAGCCAAGACGTTCACCCTTTTTCAATAATTCCTATATCTTCATTATAAGGTTAAAAACGCCTTTATTTCAATTCGATGTGATGAACGTCCTAAATATTTTAATATTAGCGATTAATAGCTCTTGATCTCTTTCTTTCTTGGACTTGTATGCTAGTACTTGGTACAGATTTCTTAGGTGAGTATAGCAATGAAGTTAAATTTCCAGCAATGACAATAAGTGCGAAGGCTAGCCAGCTAATGGCAAATATTCCTTCCAAACCTTCGCCGAAAATGTTAAGTCTTGGAACTGCAAAATAAAGAAAAAAGCCACAAACAAGCAAACATAATAAATATCGATTTTTTTTCATTCCTTTTTCCTCCTAATGATGCTTCTTCATTTATATGTATGCGGACATGCTTGGAAAATGTATGGATTTCTTTTGCTTTGAAGGGGGATATAATGAAATACATCAAGAAAAACTACGAAAAAAAACAGCGCAGCTTAAATCAGCTGCACTGCAATTTTATAATTGAATAGAATCTCCCACCTGAAGTACTTGAACAACACCTGGTTCAAGCATTTCTGCAAATTTTTGTGGATCCTGTCTGATTGGCGGGAACGTATTATAATGTATCGGTACTACTTTCTTAGCACTCAACAAGCCCGCCGCATAGGCTGCGTCCTCTGGCCCCATTGTAAAATTATCTCCAATTGGTAAAAATGCAAGATCAATCGGATGCCGGTCACCGATTAATTTCATATCGGAGAATAGACCTGTATCGCCTGCGTGATAAATCGTTTTATTTTCAATAGTGATCAGCACTCCCGCTGGCATGCCTAAATAAATGATTTCATTGTTTTCTGTCTCTAGTCCAGTTCCGTGAAAAGCAGGTGTCAATTTTACCTTTCCAAAATCAAACTGATAAGCACCACCTATACTCATTGCGTGAGTATTCACACCTTGCCAGCTTAAATAGGTTGCAAGCTCAAAATTGGCAATAACGAGAGCATTATGCCTTTTAGCCAATTCAACGGTATCTCCCAGGTGGTCCCCATGTCCATGGGTCACAACAATAACATCAGGTTTAACTTCATCCACCTTTAAATCTGTTAATTCGTTTCCAGTAATAAACGGATCTATTAAAATTGTTTTCCCTTGTGACTCTATTTTCACAACAGAATGACCATGAAATGATACTTTCATTTCTCTTCCCCTTTCTACTTTTACGCTATGTAATTGATTCAACGGAAGTTTTGGTTTTCCTGCTTTCTATACACTACCCTATTTTACACTTTTCTAAAAGTTTACTTTTCTCCATTTAGTTGCTAATCTTTTAATATTAGCGAAGAGCTTTAATTACAAGGAGGGTAATGATGAATAGCAGATTACAGAAATTATCCAGCTGGATGAAAGAAAATAATGTACAAGTTTGCTTTGTGACGTCACCTGAAAATGTTTTTTATTTTAGTGGTTTCTTAAGTGATCCTCATGAACGCCTTCTAGGCTTAGCCGTTTTTCAAGAAGAAGAGCCTTTTCTCGTTTGCCCTGCATTGGATAAAACGGATGCAAAAAATGCAGGCTGGAACAATGAGATTATTTCTTACAGTGATATCGAAAATCCATGGGAAATGATACATAAATCAATCTTCGGCCGTTTGAAATCCGTTGATCACATCGCGATAGAAAAAGAACATATGAATGTTGAACGCTTTGAAATTCTTACTCAATTGTTTAATGGGGCAAGATTTATTTCGGCGGAGGAAAAGTTAAGAAAGCTTCGGATGGTAAAGGATAAAAAAGAGCTAAGCATTATCCGCGAAGCTTGTGCATTGGCAGATTATGCTGTTGAAGTAGGATGTGCTGAAATAAAAGAAGGGAAATCAGAATTAGAGATCATTGCAGCTGTTGAATTTGCCTTGAAGAAAAAAGGCGTTACAGAAATGTCGTTCTCTACGATGGTTCTTACTGGAATAAATGCAGCATCTCCTCATGGAACACCAGGATTGACGAAAATTAAAAATGGAGATTTCGTTCTTTTCGATCTAGGGGTAGTTGTGGATGGCTATTGTTCAGACATTACTAGAACAGTTGCCTACGGAGATATTAATGATAAGCAAAGAGAGATTTATGATACAGTTTTAAAGGCACAGCTGGCCGCAGTTGAAGCAAGTAAGCCCGGTGTTTCATGCTCCGAAGTTGATTTAACAGCAAGAAAGATTATTGCTGATGCTGGCTACGGCGAATATTTTCCTCATCGATTAGGCCATGGACTTGGGATTAGCGTGCATGAATATCCTTCCTTAACTGAGACAAATCCGCTCCTGCTAGAAGAAGGAATGGTTTATACAATTGAGCCTGGCATCTATGTTCCTGATGTTGCCGGGGTTAGAATTGAAGATGATATTTATGTAACAGCTAACGGCGTTGAAATTTTAACGAAATTTCCGAAAGAACTGCAGATTATTAAATAGTTACTTTAAAATTTGGCCTCGGTTACCGTTGGTTGGAAATTTTTGTTTGAGCGGGCACCATTGACAGTGATTGGTGACCGCTTTTGGCTTTTTCCTATCGTCACAGGCACCATCAGAGGACATTGGTTACCATTGAGTAGAAATATTTGATTGAGCGGGCACCATTGACAGTGATTGGTGACCGCTTTCGGCTTTTTCCTATCGTCACAGGCACCATTGGAGGACATTAGTTACCATTGGGTGGAAATATTTGATTGAGCGGGCACCATTGGAAGTGGTTGGTGACCGCTTTTGGCTTTTTTCGTTATGTTAGGACATCAAATAAGAATGTAGTACTTCTATTCACACTTAATAATCTATATAATGTGAAGATTTACCATACCCGATTAGATTAAAGTTTCTTTTTAATATTCTTCGAATGGTTTTCCTAGAGTCAATCACTTTACACCACTCCCAGATATCCTCTGTAGTAATCTTTCTTAATGGGAACAAGAGTCTATACTCTTCCACACTGCGTATAATTGCACTTTGAAAATCTTCCTGAAATCCACACTCATTGCATGCGATTTTGTCCTTACTCACTTCCGAAATAAAAGTATAACATGTCTGACATGTTATCCCTTTTATAAGTTGTTCATATGAGTATTCTGGTAGGTTCATATATGGTGAATTTTTTATATGGAGAGAAGTTATTTTTTCTGCAAGTACGAAGTATTTTTCTTTCTGTACGGCAATCCTCGTTTTAAATTGATTAAGAAATCGATTAAGTTGCGAAGAGAAAATAATAGGCAGATTTAGCGGGGCCTGATATAGTACAAAATCAGGGTTTATAAAAATGATATAGGCTTTTATTTGTAGATTATATCCTATGTCCTTAAGCAATCGCCTCATCAATGACTCACTACGGTTTAATTGGAAAAATGGATTTGATATCTCCTTTTTATTCGAAACTCTAAACCACTTTTCACTGTCAATATAATAATCACCTTCATAATTCTTTATATTAATAATATGAATTGTTCCGTCATAGATTAATAATGAATCGATTTGAAAAATACTATTGCTTTGTTCCAATAACAAATCATTGAGGATTATACAATCATCAGAAATACCTTCCAACAACTTATCAAACTTTTTCTCTCCATCGTAGCCTTTTTCCATAGTTAAAAAGTTATTTACCTCCTTCTCATTTAAATTCATCCTTGCATGCAAATGCCTCATAATTCTTAATTCTTCTGGTTCACATCGTGGCTTAAAAAACATATAATACACTTCCTTATCCTTTTATTTCGAAGGTTTGGAAAAGGGGAGATATTGAATAAGTGATATTTCTGCAAATCAGGACAAAATTCCTCTTTTAAATTATGAATGATTTGTTCTACATGCGAATGAAAAAGCAGCTAAAAAAATGGAACCATTTTTCTAGCTGCATACATTTTGAGATTATGTCATAAAGTTTTTTCCACTGTCAGACTTCTCCTTCAGCGGCCTCATTATCAGTTAAATTAAAAGTTGCATCCGACTGTTCAATGACACCACTATTATAGGCATCCATAATTTGCTCGCTTACCTCATTTTGTCCTTCTTCATTAAAGAAATAATTTGCTTGTGCTTTTGGATCACGCTTCTCCATTCTTCTAACAACTCCTTATTAAAGTTTTTAATGAACTGTCTTATTGTTCGATTTTTTGTTACAGATATACACATTTTGGTTCTGTATAATAAAGGAAAAGGAGGAGATATTTATGGGGATGAAATATAAAAATATATTAGTAGCTGTAGACGGTTCAACAGAAGCAGAATGGGCATTTAAAAAAGCAATTGAAGTTGCTAAAAGAAATGACGCCCAAATTACTTTAGCCCACATCATCGATACACGTACTTTCGCCACAGTCGAAGCATACGATCGCACAATTTCCGAAAGAGCTGATATGTTCGCTAGAGAGTTAATGGAAAAATATAAGAGTGAAGCAATGGAATCGGGAGTTGTAAAGGTAGAGTATGTAATAGATTACGGTTCTCCAAAAGTCATCATTCCAAAGGATATGGCGAAAAAGCAAAATGTCGATCTCATTATTTGCGGGGCAACAGGAATGAATGCCATGGAAAGATTCCTAATCGGCAGTGTTTCTGAAAACATTGTTCGCTATGCAAAGTGTGACGTTCTTGTAGTACGGACTAGTAAGGATGAAGAATAAATATGAAGCCAAATGATGCATGGGCATAATTCCCCAGCATCATTTTTTTACTTTGTAACTCAAGAAATTCTCCATATTTAGTTTAATAATTTTCAAGAACTAACAAATACTTATAAGAAACTTTTAAAAATAGGCGGGACGTTTATTTGATTAATCATGTCAATCATCTTATTGAGCATTATGGCTATCTGGGAATTATTCTGGCATTAATCGGGGGCATTATCGGGCTGCCAATTCCTGATGAGGTGCTGCTTACATATGTAGGATTCAATGTTTTTCAAGGAAAACTTGCTTATATTCCCTCACTTCTAAGTGCTTTTACCGGCGCAATTGGGGGGATTTCTTTAAGCTACTTTTTAGGAATTAAGCTTGGTCTGCCTTTTTTACAAAAATACGGTCCTAAATTTCATATCAATGAGGATAAGATAAGCAAGGCAAAAAAGTTGTATAATCAATTTGGTCCATTCCTTCTTTTTATTGGTTTCTTTATCCCAGGAGTCCGCCATATTACTGCTTATCTAGCGGGTATTAATTGCTATTCTTATAAAAAATTTGCAACATTTGCCTATTCGGGAGCCATTTTCTGGGGTTTTACGTTTATTACTGCTGGAAAAGTTCTTGGACAAAATTGGCATCAGGTAGAACATTATCTTACGAAATTCAGCATGATGATTATTCCCTTAATTTTGCTTTTAATAGGTGCTTACGCTTATTACTACTGGAGAAAAAAAATAAAAAACAAAAAGGTTTACAATTAAATATATTACACTATTTGCCCCAGCGGATTTTACTAAATTACACGAAGAAGATTTGATTTCAAATTGTTAAATTCCACTTACTAAATACCGTAATTTTCCAACAAACAAATCACACACCCTCACAATCTATTTATATAAAGTTTGATTTTAACTGATAAAATTGCTCCATTTTACCATAAAATCCATATTTTTCTCTGATTACATGTTAATATAAATCTAACTATTCTAACTTATCAAAAAATGGAGGGTGTTAAGATGAACTATTTTATTGCTTTAATGAAAACCACTGACCCCGCAAAGGACGAAGCCATCCGTAAAGAGCATATTGATTATCTTAATGATTTAATTGAGAAGGGAAAAATTATTGCTAAGGGCCCGTTTACAGACCATACAGGAGGTTTAATTATTTTCCGTGCGGAATCTTTGGAGGAGGCTCAGCAGCTCGCTGACAATGATCCAGCAGCGATTGAAAAGACACGTGAATTTATTTTAAAAGAGTGGAAAAGCAACCTAAGTGTATAAAAAAAAGGAGTGCGGACTTGAGCCGGCACTCCTTTTTCAGTTTATTTTTTAACTATTAATTCTTTCGCTTTTTCAATTGCAATCATGATTTGTTTAAAGCCTGTTCCGCCAGCACTATTACGCCTCTTCACAGCTGTTACAGGATCTAATACTTCATAAATATCATTTTCAAATAATGGATGTGCTTCTACAAATTCTTCTAATGATAAATCGGCAAGAAAACAGCCTTTATTCACACATGTTAACACTAGCTTTCCTACAATTTCATGAGCTTCCCTGAAAGGAATCCCTTTGCTTGATAAATAATCAGCTAGCTCCGTTGCATTTGAAAAATCAGTTTTCGTTGCCTTCTCCATTTGATTCGTATTGACTGTCATCGTACGGATCATGCCAGCAAAAATTTTAAGGGAGCCTGTTACTGTTTTAACCGTATCAAACATGCCTTCCTTGTCCTCTTGCATATCCTTATTGTAAGCAAGCGGGAGTCCTTTTAACACTGTTAATAGCCCCATTAAATTACCGTAAACCCGTCCTGTTTTACCGCGGATTAACTCAGCCATATCTGGATTTTTCTTTTGCGGCATAATACTGCTTCCAGTTGCAAAGCTATCATCAAGCTCAATAAACTTGAATTCTTGGCTGGACCAAAGAATAAATTCCTCGCTTAATCTAGATAAGTGCATCATAAAAATCGAGCTGCCAGATAAAAACTCTAGAATGAAATCACGGTCACTTACAGCATCAAGGCTATTCTCGTAAATTCCTTCAAATCCCAGCAATTCTGCACTTAGATGACGATCAATTGGGAAGGTTGTTCCCGCAAGCGCTCCAGCACCAAGCGGGGACAAGTTAATTCTTTTGACACTTTCCGTGAAACGTTCTTTATCACGCTCAAGCATCCAGAAATAAGCCATTAAATGGTGAGCAAATGAGATTGGCTGGGCACGCTGAAGATGTGTATAGCCTGGCATGACCGTTTCAACATTTGCTTCTGCTTGCTCTAATAATGCTTGCTGCATTTCCTCAATTAACTCAATTATCACTTGAACCTGATTGCGTAAATATAAGTGCATGTCGGTAGCAACCTGATCATTACGGCTGCGTGCAGTATGAAGTTTTCCCCCAACAGGACCTACAAGCTCTGTTAAATAGCTTTCTATATTTAAATGGATATCTTCTAGCTTCACTGAATAAGCTAATTCATCGCTTGCTGCTTTTTCCTTTAATTGCTCAAGGCCACTTTTAATCTTGGCTGCTTCTTCTTCAGAAATGATTCCGCATTTGGCAAGCATGGTGACATGAGCGATGCTGCCCTCAATATCTTCCATAACTAGTTCCTGGTCAAAGGAAATCGATGCGCCAAATTCGTCTACCCATTCCTCAGCTGATTTTGTGAAACGTCCGCCCCATAGTTTTTTCACACGTTCACCTTCTTGTTTTGCTGAACAATGCTTTGAACCTTTGTTGGTAATCCCCAAAGCTTAATAAAACCAACTGCTGCATTATGATCAAATTCATCATCAGATGTATAAGTAGCAAGCTTTTCATCGTATAAAGAATATGGAGATTTTCTTCCTTCAACAATTGCATGTCCTTTAAATAACTTTACACGAACTGTACCAGTTACAAACTTTTGAGTTTCTTCTAAGAAAGCTGCTAATGCTTTTCTTAATGGTGAGAACCATAAGCCTTCATAGATAAGCTCTGCGATTTTCTTTTCGATATTTGGTTTAAAATGAGCTACTTCTTTAACAAGTGTTAAATCTTCGAGCTCTTTATGTGCTTTAATTAATGTCATTGCGCCTGGGCACTCATACACTTCACGAGATTTAATTCCTACTAAACGGTTTTCAACGTGGTCGATACGGCCAACACCGTGTTTACCAGCAAGGGAGTTTAACTCTAAAATAAGCTCAGCCAATGGATATTGTTTTCCGTTCAAGCTAACAGGAACCCCCTGTTCAAAGCCGACTTCTACAATATCTGGTGTATCAGGTGCATTTTCAAGACTAGAAGTTAATTCATAAGCTTCTTCAGGCGGTGCTGCCCAAGGATCTTCTAAAATTCCGCACTCATTGCTTCTTCCCCATAAGTTTTGGTCGATTGAGAATGGAGAATCTAGATTAATAGGAATTGGAATATTCTTTTGCTTTGCATACTCAATCTCTTCCTCACGAGACCATTTCCACTCACGAACTGGCGCTAATACTTCTAATTCTGGATTTAATGCATGAATAGCTACCTCGAAACGAACTTGGTCATTTCCTTTACCAGTACATCCGTGAGCTACAGCTACTGCTCCCTCTTTTTCAGCCACTTCTACTAGCTTCTTCGCGATAAGTGGACGAGAAAGTGCAGATACTAGCGGATAAACACCTTCATATAATGCATGAGCTTGAAGAGCCATTAATGCATATTCATTCGCAAACTCTTCTTTAGCATCAATTACATATGATTCTACAGCACCAACTGTTAAAGCTTTTTCCTGGATGAAGGCTAAATCCTTGCCTTCACCAACATCTAAACAGCAAGCAACAACTGCATATCCTTGCTCCTCTAACCACTTGATTGCTACTGAAGTATCTAATCCGCCTGAATAGGCAAGAACAACTTTTGGATTTGACATGTTGTAATTCCTCCTAATATTTATCGAATATTTATTCATGTTTTGTAATGTTTATTCATTCATAATGTATTATATTATCATAATTTCGATCAAAATCAATATTTTTTTTTCAAAAAATGTATAAAAATAAATTTATGTTTTTAAACAAAATAAGAAGAAGCAGAATCTGGGGAATTCTGCTTCTTCGGTCTATTTATTCATTGCTTCATAAACAGCTGTAACAATACTTCCATATTGACTTATATCAAATGTGTCTCCATAAAATCTGTTTGAATCGACCATTGGATCAATAACTGGAGAATGCTTTTTATTTGTTAATAACGCAATAGCTAAATTATTTTCTCTGTCAATCACTGTTATCGTCCCAGTCCACCCAGTATGACCAATTACTTGATGATTAGCATACTCGCTGAACATCCATTTCATGCTATCATTCGAATTTATTCTCCACCCTAAACCATATGTAGGATTCATCTCAGATGGTTGAACAAATAGATCAATCGTTTCTTTATCAAAAAGCTTTACTTTCCCATACCCACCATCATTCAGCATGACTTGGAGCAATACAGCTAGATCTCCGGTTGTGGAAAATAAGCCTGCGTGCCCAGAAACACCGCCCATAGAATAGAAAGCCTTCTCATCGTGGACTTCACCTTGTAATGTATAAGTTCTTATATTAGGAAACGAAATGACGCCATCACGTGTATTTCCCATTAACTCAGTGGCAGCAAAATCCTTTTCATTAAAACCTTTACTAAGGGGGTTGAACATTGTTGATTTTAGCCCTAAAGGTTTATAAATATGCGTTTCAACGTATTGGTCTAATGGCAATCCTGTTACTTTTTCGATGATAAATCCAAGAAGCATATAATCTATATCACTATAGACCACAGTGGTGCCTGGCACATTTTGTAGAGGAGTTTTTAAGATCATTTCCAAGGTTGTCGAACGATCCTGGGAGTATAATTCCCCCGCTCTTACTGGATTATGGTAATGAACACTTGATGGAAAACCGGCCGTATGATGGAGGAGATCGATAATCCGAAGATGATCTTTTCCTTTAATTTTATCTGATGGGTGATCTTTGAAGGATGGGAAGTAGTGCTGAATAGTCTCGTTTAAATCGATTTTCCCTTCACTAACTAAATGCTGCAGCGCATAGTTGACAGAATACATTTTTGTATTGGAAGCCAAATCAAACATCGTATCCACTTTCATTTTTTGAGGATGCTTTAATAGGTCGTGTCCTTCATATTTTTTCGCATAGCCATAGGCTGTATTTTTAACTATTTTTCCGTCTTTAACGACTACTAGTGCAGCTCCTGGGAATCCGTTATTTATCTCCTGTTCAATTAACTGATCCACTTGTCGCAGTTTTTGAGATGAAAATCCCGCCTCCTCTGGCTTCCCAGCTTTCTTTAAGGTTGGATACTTAACTTTCTCCTCCTTAGTAGGATTGCTGAGCATATTTTGATTGGATAAGGCTATTTCTGCTTGACTTGTTACAGTGGCGTGGCCAATTGAGCTCCATGGCATTATGATGCCTAAAGCCAAAATAATGATAATGAATCTGTTCAAATAGTTTTTCATTCTATTCCTCCTCGATTGCAGAATATTCTAAAACTATTTTAATCTTATCCAGCATAAATGGGCTTGTAAATGCCTTAGTTAATAAATAGGTCATTTTCCCCTCAATTGAACTCTTATAAGAGCTTAGCAGGAATTCAACGTAGTTCTTTCGTTACTGTTAAGGTATTCCCATTTAAAGGTTAACTTATTAAAATGCTGCAAAAGGGAATAATCCGTGGAACGCAAGAACTGAATATAGTAGAATGTAAGCATTACAGACTTGGAGGATTAATAAATGGTGGAGTATTTTTCACACAATGAACGGCTTGGTATCTCCATTCCTTCCTTCGATCAGGAATGGGACCTTTACTCAGATAAGATAAAGCAGCATATTTTATATCGATGGGAGATTACCAGGGGAAGAATTCCTGATCGAATCGCTGAACTTGAGGAATTAATTAATATAAAGCAGGCACAGCTTAATGATGAGGAAAATTTCATTAAATCTTGTGAGCTGAACAGCGAGATTTCTGAGCTCGCCTCCATCATTAACGATCTGTGGCTTTGGTATAGGACTCATCAGGATATTTCTGAAAAAGCTCATTTATAAATAAAAAGAAGAAATCCATATAATGTTAATCAAGTGGATTTCTTCTTTCTTTATTTTACAAATCCTTTTTTAATTCCCTAACCACATGCCCAATCTCAGGTAAAATCAGTTTATTCATCGCTAAGCGCACTGCACCTGAAGAGCCTGGTGTTGAAAATACAGCCTTATTTTTCACAACACCAGCAACGGCTCTCGAAAGAATGGCAGCAGATCCAATATCTTCTTGATAGCTAAGCATTCTAAATAGTTCACCAAAGCCGATAATTTCTTTATCGAATAATTCCTTGACGGTTTCAATCGTTATGTCACGGAGGGCGATGCCAGTTCCTCCATTCGTAAGCACGACATCAATTTCTGGATCTTCGCAACCCTTTAGAACCTCCGTCCGAAGCTCAACTGCATCATCTATCACGATTACATAGTCCTTTACAATATGGCCTTCCTCTTGTAATCGTTCAATCATTAGCTTCCCGCTTTTATCGGTTACTTTATCACGAGTATCACTAACAGTGATCACTTTACAGGTGACCTGCTTTGGTGCTTCCATCTTATGTTCCATTGTACTCAAGAGGCGTCTTCCCCTTTCTTATACAAGTATCGATATTGATAATATTTGTGAGCAAACTCGGTTACTTTTCGTGTAAGCTGATAATTTATCCCAGCACCAATAGCCATACTAATTAACGGAATTCCTTGGATAAATTTATTTCGAAACATGTATATCGCTACACCTTTTAATAACTGTTTCACAGGCTGTTCCATCCAGGAGACATCTGCAATTTCCTCTTTCCCCTCATAGAAATAAAAATCCTGTTCATTTTGCAATTCACTAATTAATTCTTCCCAAGCCCTCATTTGCATGCGCGAAGGAAGGGTGGCAGCATGAAAAACTTTAAGAGAACTCATCATTTCATAAGGGGTATTTACCTCTATTCCATATGTCATCGCAATGAGCTGAACAACTCTTAAATTGATGACAGCCATTGCGGGAATATCTGCACCAAGCATAAGTGAACTTCCTGTTCCAGCTAAGCCTCCCTGTGCAAAGGAATAAAGCCGGTGACGGGCAATTTGCTGCTCGGCTATGTATTGAAGCTGATCAATCGTTAATAATTGTAGGTCTACTACGCTTTCGATTTGTACATTAAATACTCTGCCTGCCTGTAGGATCCTTTCTTTAGCATCTAGTTGAAGCTGTGATCCTTGTATTAAGGCGTGAAGATGAAACATCCAATTATCCAATGCACTAAAAACTTGCTGCTGAATATTTTCCGGAAGTAAATGAAAGGATTTCTCCATGTATTTTTCATAAGTTAATTCAAAATCATTTGATTCGTAGCTGTAAAGTTTGTTTTCCCACTCTTGAATTTCGGACCAGACCTTTTGTTCCCGTTCGGTCAAAGCCATGCTGTCTTCCTCCATTCAAAATACTTTTTTTATTAGTATAGCATAACTTAAGTGGGAAATTCTTCTACTTATATATGAGCAAGTCTTACAACATCCCTCGCAATCATCACTTCCTCGTTCGTTGGAATGACTAGCACTTTAACTGGTGAATGAGGATAGTTGATAAAAGCTTCCTCTCCTCGTACTTTATTAAGTGAAGGATCCCAGTAAACTCCCATAAATTCTAAACCATGAAGAATTTGTTTACGAATGACGTCACTATTTTCACCAATACCAGCTGTGAAGATAATCGCATCAACACCAGACATACGTGCCGCATAAGAACCAATGTATTTATGAATTTTATTTGCAAACACTTCCAGTGCTAATTTCGCTCTGTCATTTCCCTCTGCAGCTTCCATTTCAATATCACGAATGTCACTTGAGAACCCGGATAATGCTAGCATTCCGCTCTTTTTGTTTAGAACATCCAGCACTTCGTCTGCTGATTTATTCGTTTTTTCCATAATGAATGGAATTAATGCAGGATCGATATTTCCAGAACGGGTTCCCATTGTTACCCCAGCTAACGGAGTGAACCCCATAGAAGTATCAATCGACTTCCCGCCTTGAATGGCCGCAATACTAGCTCCATTCCCAAGATGGCATGAAATTAAACGCAGCTGGTTAAGAGAGCGTCCAAGCATGCTGGCGGCCCGCTGTGATACATACTTATGAGAGGTACCATGGAAGCCATATTTTCTAATTCCATATTTTTTATAATATTCATAGGGAAGACTGTACAGGAAAGAGTTCTCTGGCATTGTCTGGTGAAAAGCTGTATCAAACACCGCCACTGCCGGCACCTTTGGCAGCACTTGCTTAAATGCATTTATCCCAGCAATATTAGCCGGATTATGGAGAGGGGCTAGCTCTGAATATTCTTCAATTCTCGTCTGAACCTCATCCGTTATTATCGCAGAATCAGAAAACTCTTCTCCACCATGTGCGACTCGGTGGCCAATGCCCTCAATTTCATTTAATGAATGGATAATTTTTAATGCTGTTAATTTATTTAGCAGAAGAGCAACAGCTGCATCATGATCAGGAATTATAGCTGTTTCTTTAATTTTTTTGCCATTTGCAAATATATTAAATACCCCTGTACTCTGTCCAATTCTCTCTATTAAACCTTTTGTGATAACTTCTTCACTCGGCATATCAAACAACTGAAATTTTAATGAGGAACTACCAGCATTTATCGCTATAATTTTCGCCATCCTTCAACCGCTCCTTTATATTGGCTCTTATAGGTCTCTCTTATTTTGCACTATAGATGCTATGAATATCTCTTAATTTCCATTTAAAACTAACATGAAGAAAGAAGCCGGAGGAAAATCGGCTTCTTTCTTATTTATTTTCCTTATACCATCCATCGATTTTTAGCAGTATTTTCTCGACCTCATTCGTCTTAGACAAGCTAGGGAGATTAGCAAGGAGCACTTGCTTTGGCGGCTTCACACCTTCTCCTTTTTTCTGAAGAATAAAGATACTTTTGGCTGCTTTTTCATTTTTGAAGAGAGAGAGAGGCAACTGCAAAAGACCTTGTATGTTTGCATTCTTCTTTATAAAATCGTGAAGCTTGGGTGCCTGTTCGCTTTCAAATAGACCATTTGGAACGATGAAAAATAAATAGCCGCCTTCTTTCACATGGCGAATGCTCTGCTCAATGAACAGGTGATGTGCATATGTATGGCCTTGATCGGCTTTTATTTCATAGTCTGCCGCTCTCACGTCATTCGGATAATATCCAACAGGCAAATCACTTACAACAGCATCTGCCTCTTCAATAAACAATGGCTCCAAACTATCTTGATTAAAAAGACGTAGTGGGTGCTGCTGTAGATTTGCGTTTACATAACTAAGCCTAATTAAAATATCATCAATTTCAATCCCAGTCGCATGGACAGTTTTGTTTTGCTGCTGATTGATGACTGTTGTTAAAAGGTTTCCAGTTCCAACTGCAGGATCCAGTAAACGGTACTCATTTTTTTGTACAAACTTATTAACGAGATAGCCTATGAGCAGTCCAACAGCATCGGGTGTCATCTGGTGATTGGGCTGTATCATTTCGTTCATCCCTTTAAGAATCACGAGCTGAAAGGACTTCCGGATCTCTTCTTTAGTAAAGTTGTCCATTTGAATCGATTCATAACTTTTTTCTACCCTTTTAGCTGTTAATTCACTTAGCTCTTCCTGTATGATACTTCCATGAAACAAATTTTCTCCTGTTTCAGCTAATGCTTCTAAATATGTACAAGACAGTTCTTCTTTAATTATCATTGCTGTTTCATTAAAAACAGTAAACAATTCCTCAACCGGAGTCGTTCTATTCATTATAAATCCTCCCGATTCTTTCTCTGTCCTATTTTACAGACCTTTTTGCAGATTAACAAGATTCAAGCAAAGTAATGCAAAAGCGCCNNGGCGCTTTTGCATTACTTTTTCGAATTTCTACTTACCTCGCTGCTTTTGCAGCTTCTACCGCAGCTTCATAGTTTGGATGGTCAGTTGCTTCACTTACATATTCGGCGTAAGTAACGGTGTCATTTGAGTCTACTACAAAAACAGCACGTGCTAATAGACGTAATTCTTGAATAGCAACTCCGTATGCTTCCCCAAAAGAAAGATCGCGATGATCTGATAGAGTTTGAACATTTTCAATTCCAGCTGCCGCACACCAGCGTTTTTGGGCGAAAGGAAGGTCTACGCTTACAGTTAAAATCTTTACATTGTCTAATTTCGAAGCTTCTTCATTAAAACGGCGAGTTTGTGCGTCACAAACTCCTGTATCAATAGAAGGAACCACACTGATTAAACGAACTTGGCCTTTAGAATCTGCTAAAGTTACTGCTGATAGATCATTGGCAAGAACATTAAATTCAGGAGCTTTATCTCCTACTTTCACTTCATTTCCTAAAAGCGTTACTGCGTTTCCTTTAAACGTAATATTTGCCATCCTCTTCATCTCCTTAAACAATATATGTACATTGTAAATATATCCTCTTAACTAAAGATTTGCAATTTTATTGACTTTATTTCTTACTTACTTTAGCCATAAAATATTAGCCAAGAAAAAAGTTAACCTTCCTGAATTTTGGAAAGTTAACTTTTTAAATTAAATATTTAAATCATGTTTTGGACCGTCATATTCATTTGTAGGGGTGTGATTACTGCTTCCCTGGTTATTCTTGTTATTAAACATCTGCTGAATTTTGTCTACTGCTTGAGGAGCAAGATCAAGTATTCTCTCGTATAAATGAGTGCTTTCATCAAGGTGAACCATTTTCACCCCGCTTGAATTTACGATGAGAAAAGCAATAGGCGTAATGGAAACTCCTCCGCCGCTTCCTCCCCCAAATGGATGACCGCCAGATTGTCCCTGTCCGCCGCCATTTGTTTGTCCCTCTAGTTTAAATTCGCTCCCTCCGGCCGCGAAACCGAAACCAACCTTTGAAACCGTTAAGATTACACTGCCATCTGGTGTTTCAACTGGGTCACCGATTATAGTATTGACATCAATCATTTCTTTCAGATTTTCCATGGCAGTTGTCATTAGTCCTTGAATTGGATGCTCAGACATATACTGCACCCCCCTTTTCTATATTGATTTAGTTTTATTATTAGACAAGGCAGATAAGGGTTTTGCTTTAAAATTAGGTCTTCCGCCTTTCCAATATTTAAGCAATTTAATTCCTGCTAACATAGCATGTCCGATTCGAAAATAAATAATACATGAAATGGATGTCTTGGATAATGCAAATTGAAATTGAGGAGTAATGCTTAAGCTGGGAATAGTCTTAAGTCGCATAAAGTGACTGACAATGCCGATAATCCCCCCTTTAATACCCCAAAATGCACCTGTAAGCATTCCTGTGTATGCGGCATCTCCAATACCAAAAGCTGTGTGCCATTCCATCTTCTGTATGGTAACCTTTCGTAAAAACTTCCTAATAATTTTATTAAAAGATACCACTTTTCTAAGCAGCTCTTTCATATCATGAAAACTATTTAGCAAGTCATCCGCATCATATTGCTTTGTATCTTTCTTCTTGGATTGATCTTTCGTACCCTTCTTTTGTTTAACTACAATAGTTGGTGAATTATCATCAATTTTAATAAGCGGGAGCTCTATTTTATATCTGATTAGACCGAACCATGCCCTGAATTCTATTTTTAGATGATCATCATCATTATGATGGTTATAATGAAAATAAACCTTTAATTTCGTAATAAGAATGATAATAAAAATAATGACCAATATCGCTAAGGCAATTAGAATCCATTTCAAATCAAGTCACAACCTTTCAGCCTATTATTATTGCCGCCAAAAGGAAAAATAAACCTGCAGGCTATAAACAGCCATGCAGGTTTATTTAAGAATAATCAATATTATTTTTCATGGATGACTGTTGTATCAGAAAAAAGATCATGCAGTCCTTGCTTTTTTGGTAAAAAGGCGACAACCACATACCCAATCATAATTGTTGCTGAAATAAAACGGCCAATCCATTCTCTAAAAATGATCGTTCCCCATGTTAGCTTCTGCCCTTTTAAATCAACCACTTTTAACCCAAAAGCCATCTTTCCAAGTGTTTGATTGAAGAAACGTGTCATCAGAACAAAATAAGCATAGAACGTAACAGCGGTTGCAATCGTAATCGGCGCAAAGATATTGAATTCAGTTAGCGGAATGTCTAAAGCTCGAAAGATAGGATTGATCAGAATGCGATCTATACTCCCAATGACAATCAAGTCAAGCAAATAAGCCCAAAATCTCATCCAGAAACCCGCAAATCGTACGGGAGCCAGTTGGCCAATTTGGTCACTTTGACGATGAATGCTTTCAGTTTCTGATTTCGCTATTGCCAATAATTCTTCACTTTTTTCATCACTTACATTCATTTCTTCATCTAATCGGTTCATCTTTGCACCTCCTATTCTGCATATAAATACATGAGACGCGGTGAATTAGGCTGTGACAAAAGCTTCATCAGCCCCGCCATTTCGATATCTTTGCCCATAAGCTTTTGTGCTCCCATACTAAACATGGAACCAAAACCAAGATTTTCAGTATATCTCACAACTTGTGCACCCTTTAGCTTATGATCCTGTTTAAGGGTGTCAATGACATCATCCAAGTATCCAAAACCATCAATTAAGTTTAATTTCTGTGCCTGTCTGCCGTCATAAATTCTTCCATCTGCAATTTCCTTTACTTGAGCAACAGGAATATTTCGTCCTTCAGAAATGACCTTTACAAATCCTTCATAGGAATTGTCAATCATCGATTGAAGGATTTCTCTTTCATCAGCTGTCATTTCTCTTGACGGACTCATAATATCCTTATAAGGCCCGCTCTTGATGGTTACAAAATCCACGCCATATTTTTCGGCAAGACCAGAATAGTTAACACCTTGCATAATGACTCCCAAAGAGCCTGTTAACGTTTCTGGGCTAGCGAAGATTTTATCGGCAGGTGCAGATATATAATATCCGCCTGAAGCCGCCATAGATCCCATTGAAATATAAACTGGCTTATTCGTTTCCGATTGAATTTCTTTGATTTTATCATGAATTTCTGCACTTTCAACGACCCCTCCTCCTGGAGTGTTGACCCTTATGACGATGGCCTTTACCGTTGAATCATCCTTAACCTGATCAAGCTTCTTCATAAATCCTTTATGGTTGTAGCCTGCGCTAGAAAAAAGTGAAGCAGCATCACCCGTATCTTGAATGACTCCATCTACATCCAAGACAACAATTTTCTTCATTTGATTGCCTTCATCCACTATTTCTTCAACAAAACCGGCATTGCTCGAAGCAAATAAATCAGTAATCGAAGTTTCAAAATCTTTAAATGCCAGTCCCGTAAGGAAATTCGTCACAATAGAAAAAACAAATAATACACCCGCAATCCCTAATGCGGCCCAACGCTTTCCATTCATTTTTAATCCCCCTTAATTAAAAAAGACAAACTGCATAACTTATCTTTATACAATCCAGTCTTTCATACGTATTAAACTTTATAAATGTTTCAAAAAGGTGTAAACTGAGTCGAGAAACATTACCTATCATACCAAATTTTTCAACAATGTTGTTTGAATATGCACTTAATAATCTCTATTTTTTGGAGGAATTCACATGACTACTCGTCGAAATGTTTATTTTTATTATAATAATAATTCTGAAATGAAAGAGAAGGTTGAACCCCTTCATGAGCTTGCACTAGCTCATCAATTTAATATTGTGACTGATTACAAAAAAGCAAACATAATTGCAAGCATTGGCGGAGATGGTGCGTTTTTGCAGGCTGTTCGGAAAACAGGATTTAGAGATGATTGTTTATACATCGGAATTTCTACTATGGATCGTCCTAGCCTTTATTGCGACTTCCATATTGATCATCCAGATCAAATGAGTGAAGCGATGACAAATGAAAAGGTTGAAGTCCGTCGATATCCAACTATTGAGGTATCTGTTGATGATCAAACCTCCTTTTATTGTTTAAATGAATTTAGTATACGCTCAGCTATTATTAAAACATTTGTGTTAGATGTATTTATCGATGATTTTCATTTCGAAACGTTCCGTGGCGATGGAATGGTTGTGGCAACGCCAACAGGGAGTACTGCGTATAATAAATCATTAAAAGGTTCGATTGTAGACCCGCTTATTCCTTGTCTGCAGGTAAGTGAAATGGCTTCCTTAAATAATAACCGGTACCGGACACTTGGTTCATCCTTTATTCTAAGCGGTGACAGAAAATTAACATTTGGGGTTGTGCAGGACGGGAATGATCATCCTACAATGGCAATGGATAATGAGGCATTAAGCATTCAGCACGTAGAGAAAGTTGATATTAAACTTAGTGGTAAAATCATAAAAACAGTCAAATTAAAAGATAATTCATTTTGGGAAAAGGTACAGAGAACATTTTTATAATGTAAATTTGAGGAGCTGTCCCCTTGAACAGCTCCTCAAAAATATTATTCTTTTATTACTCTCAAACTCCTAAACTATTTCCCTTATTTCTTTTAGAATTTAAAAAGACAAAAAACTTTGTTTTAGATAATGAAAAGATTGTAATGGCAGACCAAATAAAAATAAATGAAATCAAATGTACTTTCGTAAAATGCTCATGGTAAACGAATACCCCAAGAATTAATGAAATTGTAGGTGCGATAAATTGTAAGAATCCTAAGGTGGACATTGGTATTTTTTGAGCACCTTTTGCAAAATATAGAAGAGGAATGGCAGTAGCTGCCCCTGCTCCAATTAGCAGCAGATCCGTTCCAATTGATACAGATAAGAATGACTGGTTTCCTTTTACGAAAAGAACGGCCATATAAATAAAAGCTAGTGGAGTAACCACAAGTGTTTCGAGAGCTAGCCCAATGGAGGAATCTACCTTAATCATCTTTTTTGATAACCCGTAAAGGCCGAAAGATAAAGCTAGAAGAATTGATATCCATGGAAAGCTTCCATAAGAAATAGTCAGAATTAGAACGCCAATTGCCGCTAGCGCAAACGAAAGATACTGTGCCTGCGATAATCTTTCTCTAAAAACGATCATCCCCAATAAAACACTAACAAGTGGATTTATATAGTATCCAAGGCTTGCTTCAATTATTTGATCCGTATTAACTGCCCATATGTAAATAAACCAGTTACAGCTTATTAACATTGACGCCATAATAAGTGCGGATAATTGCTTTTTATTCGTACGGAAATTCTTCAAAATTTGAAGAAATTCTCCCCACTTTTTTGTTACAAGCAGAATCCCGACCACAAAGAAAAAGGACCAGAAAATTCGGTTGACCAAAATTTCGTCCGCGTTAACATGATGAAGGAGCTTCCAATATATCGGCAGTAATCCCCAAATGATATAGGAAAAGCCAGCATAAAAGACTCCTGACTTTATTTCATTATTTTTCATATTTATTCCTCAATTCTTTCTAGTATCGAAATATTAATATTATAGTTCGAACTGAAAGATGCTGGCAATCTTTTAATTTTATCCATTTAATCTTTGTTCGATGAATCAAAGACAATTTTTCCGCCAATTATCGTTTTTGAAACGGTAATATCCGGTATGGAATGTAAGTCAATGTTAAAAATATCCTCTTTCAAAATGGTAAAATCAGCTAAGAACCCTGCTTTGATTAACCCTCTATCATTTTCGTGACAAGCAGCATAGGCACTCCCCTTAGTAAATAGTCCGACAGCCTCGAAAACGGATAATGCTTCTTCTGGAAAATAAACTGTTTTTTCCGGATCATTGATATTTGTCCTAGTAACCGCTGCATGAATACCTAAAAGCGGGCTTAATGGTTCGATTGGTGCATCTGATCCCCCAGCACACGGAAGACCTTCCTTTAATAACGTGTTCCAAGCATACAGATATTTATCCTGTTCCCCGCCGACTCGGTCTATCACCCATGGAAAATCAGAAGCAAGAAATCTTGGTTGAATATCTAAAATTAACGGCAGCCTTTTTGCACGTTCAATTAAATCCATCCGAAGAATTTGGGCATGTATGAGCCGATCACGCCCATTCCCGCTCAATGGATGTTTTTCAATTGCATTCAAAACCATTTCAAATGCTAAATCACCGATCGCATGAACGGCTACAGGCAATTTATATTCTCTCGCCTTTTTAACAAGTTGATTTAATTGATCCTGTGAAAAGATCGCTACGCCTGATGTAGAAGGATCATCAGCATATGGGTGACTTAGCAATGCAGTACTGCTTCCTAATGAACCATCAGCAAAAATCTTCATCGCTCCAAATTCAATCCATTCATTACCGCTCAGAAAGGTTTCTCCCGCTTCCTTCATATCATCTACAACAAGGTGATGAACTAAAAGATGAGCCCGAAAGGAATAGCCTTCCTCCTCAATGATATCCTTAAAAGCTTGTAATGTTCTCTCGTATCCGCCATAGTAGCTTAAATCCTCTGTATGTACACCTGTTAACCCTAATTTGTAGGCACTTTGAATAGCTGCACGAATGTAGCTTTTTAGATTGGCAGCAGATACTACTGGAAGAACACGATATAAAAGTTCTTGAGCCTCTTCCTTTAGCAAGCCATTCAGCTTTCCATTTTCATCTCTTCCTATCACCCCTCCTTCCGGATTAGCTGTATTTTGATTGATATTTGCAGCTTCGAGTGCTTTAGAATTTGCAACAAGTGCATGTCTGCAAACCCTCTTAAGAAAGACAGGATGATCCGGAACAATTGTATCTAATTCATAATTAAAGATGGGTGTAGCTCGGGGCCCCCATAGATTTTCATTCCAGCCATCGCCGATAATCCATTCTCCTTTTTCAATTGTTGCAGAATATTGCTTTACGGCCTGCAGAGCTTCCTCTTTCGATTGACAATTTGTTAAATCAAGTCGATTCAGCTTTTCACCATATCCAATAAGGTGCATATGGCTATCAACAAATCCAGGAAGCATCGTGTCACCATGTAAATCAATATTGCTCTCTATTTCATGGCCGAATCTCTGCTTCAAATCTGCCTCAGTTCCCATTGCAACGATTCGGTTTCCTTTCGTATAAACAGCTTCTACCTTATGATCTTGCTCTAATAAAGAATAAATATTTCCACCGTACCAAAGTGTGTCCATGTCCATACCTCCATATTAGTAGAAAAGTTGAAGCGCCTAGGTCACCCCCGACAAGCACAAGCCAATCCTCACAGAAAGGTGAGCTCTACCTTTCAGGTTGGGCTTGTGACCTCGAGGTCGACATAAACGCGAAGTCCTCCCAAAAGCTTCACTTTTGGTCGTGCGATGATTACGCTTCCGAAGCGTTACTTGTCCTGTCGCATTGCCGACACTAGTACGTCCTGTACTTCGGGGGTAGGCGCTGAAGCTAGACAAAATGCAGGCGGTTTTTCGCCTGCATGAATAATTTATCGCTCTAAAATATTGTGTTTATTTTTTCGTTGCTGCTTCCATTTCTTGTTTTCGAAGTTCAACACGGCGAATTTTACCAGATGTTGTTTTTGGCAGCTCAGCTAAAAACTCGATTTTACGAGGATATTTATATGGCGCTGTCAGTTCCTTCACATGTTCTTGAAGGGTTTTCACAATGTGCGAATCGTCTTCATTTATTCCATCCTGCAAAACAACAAAGGCTTTGACAATATTCCCGCGAACCTCATCAGGGCTTGCAACGACCGCACACTCCTTCACAAAAGGATGTTTGACAAGTGCATCCTCCACCTCGAATGGTCCAATTGTATAGCCAGAACTGATGATGATATCATCTCCGCGGCCTTCAAACCAGAAATAACCCTCTTCATCTTTCTTTGCTTTATCCCCTGTAATATAATAAGCTCCTCTGAACTGCATGGCCGTTCTTTCAGGATCTTTATAATATTTTTTAAATAGGGCTGGTGTATCTATATGAACAGCGATATCTCCCACCTCATTTACTCCGCAAGGTTCGCCGTTTTCATTGATAATTTCTACACTATTCCCTGGTATAGGTTTCCCCATAGAACCAGCCTTTAAATCCATTCCTTTTGTAATACCAACAAGCAATGTATTTTCTGTTTGGCCATAACCATCACGCACAGCCACATTAAAGTACCTTTTAAAAGTTTCAATTACTTCACTATTCAAAGGCTCACCTGCTGAAACAGCACTTCTTAAATTCGGCAGCTTATATTCATGAATATTATCTACCTTTGCCATAATTCGATATTCTGTAGGTGTACAGCATAGAACATTTACTTCATACTGCTGAAGAAGCTGCAAGTATTTCTTTGCTTCAAATTTTCCATTATAGACGAAGCCAGTTGCTCCAGAGCCTAATACGGAAAGGAATGGACTCCATATCCACTTCTGCCAGCCCGGACCTGCTGTTGCCCAAACAGTATCACCTTCTTCGATACAAAGCCAGTTTGGTGCTGCCGCTCGCAGATGGGCAAATGCCCAGCCATGAGTGTGGACAACGCCTTTTGGATTTCCTGTCGTCCCGGATGTATAAGAAAGAAACGCCATGTCACTTTTACTTGTATCAGCCAATGGCAGCTCGTCCGTAGCAGCTTCCATTTCTTTATTTAAATCGATCCATTGTTCTTGCGGGCTTCCAATCACAAACTTTGGTAAATTCTCTATTTCCTTTATATGTTCAAATTGATCGACATATGGGAAATAACTAACGATACCCTTTACATCACCATGTGTAATCCGATATTGGAGGTCTTTTGTTCGAAGCATTTCAGAGCTTGGAATGACTACTAAACCAGCTTTTAAAGCTGCTATGTATACTTGATAGGCTTCTATAAGCCGAGGAACAACGATTAAAAGAACATCACCTTTTTTCAGGCCATGTTGAAGGAAAACATTCCCGATTCTGTTTGCATTTTTAAGCAGTTCTTTGTACGTAACCTCTTTTTTGTCCCCAAGTTCATTTTCCCATTTAATTGCAAGCCTATTAGAATCACTTGCAAATCGCTCTATTTCGGATACTAGATTGTACTTCTCAGGTGCTAATAAGTCTTCACGCTTCATCAAATCTCCCCCAAT
The DNA here is from genome assembly GCF_036965085.1 of Bacillus sp. JJ1532. Lineage (NCBI taxonomy): Bacteria > Bacillati > Bacillota > Bacilli > Caryophanales > Bacillaceae > Bacillus > Bacillus sp. JJ1532. Next base: position 13,355 of record NZ_JBALOW010000058.1, on the reverse strand, counting down.
AGTCTGTCTAATCTCATGCCTTGCTCAAGATGGTTCTTTTAAAATGATTATACTAAATTAATTTGAAATTTTAAATTATTTAGTATCAAAGGTTAGGTTTAACCTATATAGGCAAGGGAAAATAAAATAGGAGCAGGATGTAAATATCCTGCTCCATGTAGCCATATTATTTTTTTTTATTAAGATTAGCGACCACCTAATTGCTGTTCAGCCATTTGTACTAAACGCTTAGTGATTTCTCCTCCGACAGATCCGTTAGCACGAGATGTTGTATCTGCTCCAAGGTTTACACCAAATTCGCTAGCAATTTCATACTTCATTTGGTCAAGAGCTTGTTGCACTCCAGGAACTAGAAGTTGGTTTGAGCTGTTGTTTGCCATGTGACTTCACCTCCTTGTGAGTATAGAATGTGTAGAATCACATGGCCATATTCAAATATTTATTGGTAATTGTTTCAACTTCTGGCAGATTAAGAGAGCCTTGTCGACCAACTTTTATAGAGCATTAAAATAAATCTTCTAACATTTCCTGCTTTAAAGATTCCGGTTTAATCCGGATCGTTTCCGTATTTTCAACAGCTTTTCTAATATAAGGCTCATAATCTGTATAACTTTCATAGTACTGTACCTTTTCACGTTTAGGTTTTGTTTTTGGAGATGAAGGAACGAACACTGTACAGCAATCCTCATAAGGCTGATTCGATATTTCAAATGTATCAATTTGATGGGCAATATCGATAATTTCGGACTTATCCATTGTAATTAACGGCCGGATGATCGGAGTATTTGTTACATCATTTATTGCGTACATACTTTCAAGTGTTTGGCTCGCAACCTGTCCAAGGCTTTCTCCAGTAATGATCGCCAAGCCTTCATTGTTCTTCCTTATTTCATCTGTAATTCTTAGCATGAGCCGCCTAGTCGTAGTCATCGAATAATTCTCAGGAATCTGCTGCTGAATGAGCTGCTGAATTTCAGTAAATGGCACAATATGAAGGACAACTTCGCCGCTAATATGAGCCAGCTTTTCTGATAAATCCAAAACCTTCTGTTTCGCCCTCTCGCTCGTGAAAGGAGGACTATAGAAGTGAACCGCTTCTAGCTCTATACCTCTCTTCATGGATAGATACCCGGCTACAGGGCTGTCGATTCCGCCTGACAGCATCAGCATGGCTTTTCCGCTAGAACCGACCGGAAGCCCGCCAGCACCCTGTATCGTTTCACATGAAAGATAAACACCTTCTTCTCTGATCTCAATTTGAAGATTGATATCGGGATTTTTTACATTGACCTTTAAATCCTCTACATTTTTTAAAATATGGGTGCCGAATGTATGATTAACTTCATTTGTATCTTGATTAAAGGTTTTATCTGCTCTTTTTGTAGTAATTTTGAATGTTTGCCCTGGCTCGTAAATTTTCCGAAATAGCGACAGGGCTGCTTCTTTCATTTTTTCTAAGTCTTTTTCCGTTTTTACCGCGGGGCTGAATGATTGAATACCAAATACATGCCTTAAACGCTCGATGATTTCTTCACCGTTTTCTCCATTTAATAACACGAACATTCTTTCTCTATTTGCTTCAATTTTTATTTTTTCAAAATTACGGAGAACCCTTTTAATATTTCTCCGTAATTGATCAATAAATAACTTTCTGTTTCTTCCTTTTGTTGATAATTCGCCATATCGAATAAGAATACGATCATAATTCATTTTAGTTCATTACCTTTCTTAGCCTAGCAACGGCTTCGTTTACTGCCTTCATAAATTGCTCTGCCTCATTAAGTGTATTATCATAGGATAAGCTAATTCTAATAGCGCTCAACGCCTCTTCCTCAGGAATGCCCATAGCGATTAATGTCGTGCTTGCCTTTTGCCTTTTTGAAGAGCATGCACTTGTAGATGAAACGTAAATATCCATTTCCTCCAGAGCATGGATGAACACTTCAGCCTTAAATCCTTTTATTGAAAAATTAATAATATGAGGAGCCGACTGGCAAATAGGGGTATGAATAGTAACCCCTTCTATCATTTCCAATTTGTCTCTTAAAAAATCCTTAATTTTTACCATATTATTTATTTGCTCTGTTTGCCGCAGAATTGTTAGCCTAAGAGCCTTCGCCATCGCAACCATACCTGCAACATTTTCAGTTCCACTTCTAAGCCGCCATTCCTGTCCTCCGCCTGTAATTAATGAAGAAATCTTTACCCCATCTCGAACAAACAGAGCTCCAGTCCCCTTTAGGCCATGAAATTTATGCCCTGATATTGTGCATAAATCCACTCGGCTTTCACGAATATTCAGAGGCACTTTCCCAATACCTTGAACAAAGTCGACATGAAAAAGGATTTTAGAATATTGCATGAGAAGCTGTCCAATTTCATGAATTGGCTGAATAGAGCCAATCTCGTTATTTACGTGCATAACGGAAACTAAAATGGTGTCATCGCAAATCGCTCTTTCAATATCCTCTACCTTTACAATCCCGTTTTGGTCAACAGGGATATAGGTGACCCGAAAGCCCAGGTCCTTTAATTGCTCTATGGATTCCTTTACTGAAGGATGTTCAATTTCGGTTGTTATTAAGTGCCGGCCCCTGCCTTTATGCATGAGAGCCGCACCTTTTATCGCAATATTATTACTTTCAGTCCCGCCGGAAGTAAAGTATATTTCATTTTTTTGGACATCTAAAAGCTTGGCTATTTGTTCTCTTGCTTGGGAAAGCAGCTTTTCCGATTGAGCACCTAGCCCATGCAAGGAAGATGGATTTCCGAAATACTCAGAGGAAACCTTTAAAAAAGACTCTAAAACCTCTCTATAAGGCTTAGTCGTTGAACTATTATCAAAGTAAATCATTTTTACTTTCCTCCTAAAAATAAACGGATGGCAATTGTAAATCTTAGCATAAATATAATCGATTGAAAATGCATCTTTCCTATATTATCGCAAAAAATGAAAATTAGGCGTAAAACGTTTTAAGTTTATTTGGCAAATTTTTAATGATCTTAATGGGACAAAGAATTTAGAATCCACTAAAGACCTATCATAAGATAACCAAAGAAGAAGAGGTATCCCTATTCGGACACCTCTTCTTCTTTACTATTCACTTATTAATTCTTCAATCTTCTTCATTGCACTAGGGTCAATTTCCTCTACCGCTGTTGCTGCCTGCTCTAAGGCTGTCTTGTAATCAAATCCTCTAAAGGAAGCCTCTGCATCCTGTAAGCCTCTTGCAACTGAGGGATATCTTCTCCGATAGCGGTTTCCATACTGAATAACTTTTTCAACGAGCATGACCGTTTCAATCATATCATTTGTTGTATTTACAATTTTCTCCACAGTCAGCACAGCAACCTCTAAATATTGCTGGATCGTTTGGATATTCAGCGGCTTTTCATCAAGCTTCAAAATGACATTTCCAATGCTCTCTTTTGCATCTTCCATTAAATATAAATAGTCCTGAGGAAGCCCTGGAATATTGCTTTTTGAAACAAGCCTTGATGTTTCAGCCAATCTTTTTCTTAAATCATTAATGCTTTCACGAGCAGCCATTTCATCTTTTCTTAGTGCCTGAAGCTTTTCTGCAAACTTAACATGCTCTTCCTCAATCTCTTCCAATTGTTCTTTAATTCCTACAAGCTCCGTTTTAAGCAATGTATGAGCCGTGTTTTCTGAAATTATTTTGTGTTCCAGAACCTCATAACTTTTATTTAATTGACTTAACTTCTTCTCTAGCTCTGTCTGAATGATTATATCCTTTTCTGAAAGATGGTAGCTTTGACGAACGAGCTCCACTTCATCCTTTAACTGCCTGTTTATTTCTTTGTTCGTAAATAACATATTCCTTGTGGGCTCATCCTGCTGTCCAATATAATGCTTCGCATGAACCTCAGCTTCAAGCAGTTCATAAAGGAAATCAATGCTTCCCTTAATTTCTTCTATTCCTTTTTGTACATCTGTCATGTCAGCTAACTCGATTAGACTTAAATAAGCCGTTGTTTCATTTTCAAGTCTGTTTATTTCTTTATCAAATTCAATATGATCAAGGATATATCCCTGTTCAACCATTTCTTTGTATCCGTCACTCAATTCTTTCAATTGAGATGGGATTTTCGATTGACACTCGACAAGAAATTCAGGGATTCTATCCATTTTAAATTTAACTTCATTTAGCTGAGCATGAATGGTTAAAACAATTTCCCGTGCTTCTAGATAGTTGCCATTATCTGTTTTTTCATCAAAAACTTCAAATTTTGCAAAGGTTTCATCTAAATGCTGCTCAAGAATATCAGCTGTTTTCCCATATGTGTGATGATGTGCCAATAAGGATTTCTTGCTCTCGCGATATAAATCCTTCAACTCTTCAATATCTGACCTATTCTTTTCTTCGCTTCCAACTAGCTCGTTCAATTCGTTTAATAACTTTTTAATATTTTCTTCAATTTCGTTTAAAAAGTTTTCGGTAGACTGCTGTACTTCTTTTGCCTTCCTAAAGCGGTATTTATCGATATATTCCTCCGCATCGAATAAATATTCTTCAACATTTGGAAGCTGGGCCGTAACAATATCATCCCATTCAGTTCTCCAGCGCTCAAACAATTCTTCCGTTTGTCCAGTCATATTTAATTGCTTTACTTTAGACATTTCATCGAGAACAGGGCGATTAACAATATCCATCTTCCATGTTTCAAGCCGATCTATTTCTTTATAATATTTTTTCTTTAATATGTATCCTGTTAAAAAAAGCACGATCACGATGACGATGCCGCCAATAATATATTCCATTCTCCAAAAAGCCCCCTGTTCTGTACCGAGCCAAATCCTTCTATATCGAATTAAAAATAATGTTCAGTTCAATGTTTTTATGATACCATGTATACGACAATTTTTGACTATTAATTTCAATTTTTTATCTAAATTAGGGAAAAAAATGTACATTGTATTCTTTATTGAACACTAAGCGTGTCATTTTTTCAAATATTTTGCCTTTTCTTGAATTTTACAGAAAGAAGGTTTAATTTTCTAATGGAAAAAGATGGACATATTCATACTCCCTTCTGTCCTCATGGCACGAATGATGCTCTTGAGGGTTATGTCGAAAAAGCAATTGCCTTAGGTTTTAAGGAAATATCATTTACCGAGCACGCACCACTGCCTATAGGATTTAATGACCCCACACCAGCCCGGGACAGCTCCATGAGAATGGAAGAGCTTGAGAAGTACTTGCAAGAAATAGAAAGGGTAAAATCTATCTTCAGTCAAAAAATCAAAATTAACGCAGGACTTGAAGTAGATTTTATTGAGGGATTTGAAGAAGAGACGCGCTCCTTTCTAACTCAATATGGACCATTATTAGACGACTCTATATTATCTGTCCATTTTTTAAAGTTTGGAAATGGCTATGACTGTCTGGATTACAGCCCTGAAGTTTTTGGGCAAATGATTGAAAAATATGGTTCTATCGAGGCTATTTACGAGGCATATTTTCATTCATTGCTTAAGTCCATTCATTCTGACTTAGGTCCTTTCAAACCAAAAAGGATCGGTCATATGACGTTAGTGAAAAAATTCCAAAAAAAATTTCCGGCACAAAGGGAATTTGTTGAACTTATTCAAGAGGTCCTTTCAGCTATTAGTAATAAGGGATATGAGCTAGACTATAACGGCGCTGGATTTTCCAAACCTCTATGCAGGGAGCCCTATCCACCTAACTGGGTTGTAAAAGAAGCCATGAAAAAAGGGATCCCGCTTGTATATGGATCTGATTCTCATCAAATTAAGGATCTTGGGCAAGGGATGGATGAGATGCTTTTTTGAGGGAAATCCTGCTTAGATTTCCTTCCATTTTTATTTTACGGCTAGATAAATTGGCGGGTCATACGGCCGCTTGCATATAACCCCATCAATCCAGTGATAAACTTCACGAACGTATTTCTCAGCAAAATACTTTTCGTTTGGCATCACATGCAAAACTTCGGTCATATATTGTATATTTAAAAAAGGCATACTTAATAGCCCCTTTAATTGGAGAATCATATAATCAGGAGATAGAGTTCGGAATTCTCTCGTTATCATTCCTCGTTCAAATACTTTACTTAAATAAAACCTTTCTTTCATCAAATAGGTTGACATAATTTCACGAACAACCTGAGAGTCAATCGAAATTTCCCTCCATATTAATCTCGTTAAATAAATATTTTCAAATTGATAATACATCACATTTTCCGTAATTTTTCTCAAACAGCCTGCTGCACCCTGATCAAGGGTTGAAAATCCATCTTCAATTTGCTCCACATACCCTTCGAAAAAAACTGTAAAGCAATGCTCTAGCAATCCGTGTTTATTATCGAAGTAATAAGCAATATTTGCCGAGTTCACCTTTGCCTTATTGGCAATATCCCGTACCGATGTGCCATCAAATCCATTGACATTAAATAGACTGATTGCTGCATTAACAATTGCCCTTTTCACATCTCTGCTCATGTTTTCACCTGCTTTATAATTTTATTAGCTTTATTACAACAAACATATTCATCACGATCATTAGCGTAAAAACATAGATAGCGACCATAAGCAAATTGACAGTAACAGCGAAAAATTGTCAAATAACGTGGATTTCTTGTTATGTATAAACATTCTTGTTAAAATCACTATATCCTTTATAAAAATCTCGACAAAGTATTGGGTATTTCTTCTGATTTTGCGATTTTTTTAAAAACATTGATAGAAAGTAGGGTGTATGAAGTTGTTTAACGTCGAAACTTACCACGGGAAACGTGAAGAAAACTATAAATTAGTAAAAAAGCAGCTTGCTGCATTGCTTGAGGGGGAAAGTAATGTAATTGCAAATTTAAGCAATGCTTCCGCTCTATTAAACCAATTTTTAGATCGGATTAATTGGGTTGGATTTTATTTAATGGATAACAATGAGCTTGTCCTTGGGCCATTTCAGGGCCTTCCAGCATGTGTTAGAATTCCGATTGGAAGGGGTGTTTGCGGTACATCAGCAAAACTCATGGAAACTGTCCGTGTAGAAGATGTTCATTTATTCCCAGGCCATATCGCCTGTGACGCAGCATCTCAATCAGAGATTGTTATCCCACTCATCAAAAATGGCCAGTTAATCGGTGTTCTGGATATTGATTCACCTGAAAAAAATCGATTTGATGAGGTTGACCAGAAGGAGCTTGAAGATTTCACACGAATATTGGTCTCCTTTTTATAAATTGACAAGAAACGCGATGAAAAATCTCATCGCGTTTTGCTCTTATTCTACTTTTTCCAATGCCTGTTCAATGTCGTCACGAATGTCGTGCCAAGATTCAAGTCCAACAGACAGTCTTAAAAGCGTATCATCAATCCCCATTTTTTCTCTGGAGTCCTTCGGTACAGCCGCATGGGTCATTGTCGCTGGATGCTGAATTAATGTTTCTGCATCTCCTAGACTTACGGCAATTTTAATAAGTTTTAATGCATTCATAAAATTTTGAGCTGTTTCCTTTTCCCCTTTCAAAGTAAAGGAAATCATTCCGCCTGGTCTTCTCATCTGCTTCTGGGCAATTTCAAATTCTGAATTATGTTTATGTCCAGGATAATACACTTTGTTTACCTTTGGATGTGAAAGCAGGTAATCTGCCAATTTCTCTGTGTTATCACAATGGCGATCCATCCTTACTGCCAAAGACTTTAAACCCCTTAGCAGCAGCCAAGCATCAAAAGGAGAGATAATTCCGCCTATATCCTTTTGCGTTGTCATGGCCACTTCCTCAATAAACTCCTTAGGCCCAATTACAAGACCTGCAATCACATCTCCATGACCACAAATATATTTAGTCGCACTATGGATAACAACATCACAGCCAAGATTGATTGGATTTTGTAAATAAGGGGAACTGAAAGTATTATCTACTACAACTAGAATTCCCTTTTCTTTCCCAATCTCAGCAACCATTTGTAAATCTACAAGCTTCATAGTTGGATTAATAGGTGTTTCTACATAGATACAAACTGTTTCTGGACGGATGGCTTCAAGCAGCTGCTCCCTTGTTTCCATCGCAGAATAGTCATGACTGATATTATATTTATCATTCATCATCTGAAGCAGGCCAAATGTGCTGCCATACACACCTTGGGAGCATAAAATATGATCACCTGTTTTGGTCAGTGCAAACAGAACAGCAGACACAGCAGCCATTCCCGACCCAAATGCTAGGCAAGCTTCACCATTTTCTAATGCCGCTACTCTTTCCTCAAGCATTTTTACTGTCGGGTTCCCAAGTCTAGAATAAACAAAGCCTTCTTCTTTTCCAGCAAAGCGCCTTTCCCCTTGCTGGGCTGTTTCAAATGCAAATGTTGATGTTTGAAAAATAGGCGGTGTCAGACTGCCACAATATTTTTCTGCTTCATATCCTTCATGGATGACCTTCGTTTCGAAACTCACATCTTTTTTCTCTTTCATAAAATCTCCCCTCTTCAGTAAACGCTCTCATCATAAAATAAAAAAAGATCTCTTTACAGGGTATGCATAATATGAAAGTTTTGAATGCTTATTTAATGAGGAAAAAAAGACCTCGCCACAGAATTATGGCGAAGTCTTTTCAATGACAATATCACTTTCTTGAACAATGACTTTATTTTTTCCAGTTTGCTTAGCAACATATAATGCTTTATCAGCACGTTTAAATAATGAGGCGTACGTATCCCCTTGTCCTCTGGTCCAATGTGAAACTCCACATGAAATGGTCACTTGAGGGTTGGAACATTCACACACTCTCGCAACAAGCCTTTCAGCTATCACCACACCAGCGATTAAAGAAACACCTGGCAAGTAAATGGCAAGTTCTTCCCCGCCCCATCTTGCACCAATATCTGTTCCCCTAATATTGGCGTTTATCAGCCCTGCCACCTGAATGATAACCTCATCCCCAACTTGATGACCATACGTATCATTGATGGTTTTAAAATTATCAATATCAATCATTATAAACGTACCTTCATGATCTTCGTTCATCGATTGATAAATTTTATCATCGAGATAATTTCGCGAATATAGCTTAGTTAAATGGTCTGTTACAACCATCTTTTCAAGTTCCTCTCTAAGCATTGAGTTTGTAATAGCCAGAGTGGAGTGGTGGATCAAAGATTGCAGAAGCTTAAAGGTTTCAAAAGAGAAGCGATAAGGCGGCTCACTCATGACAAGTACAAACCCTTTTAGGACTCCAGACTGGGTCATAGGAACTGCCATTATCGATTTAAAATGCTTCACACCTGATTCAAATGACAATTGAAAATCACCAATAAAAAGGGACTCCACCTCTTTATCAATTCTGCCCTTTATATATTGGATATAGCTTTCTGCGTCACTTGTGTGAAAGAAAGCTGTACTTCCCTTTAATACCTCAATTTGTTTTCCACCTTTACCGTATAAGATGAAACCAACTTCTTCTGCTCCAAAAGAGTCCGAAATTTGCTCAGTCATAAACGCCATTGATTCTGTTAATCTTAAATTTGAGTTCAAGCGATGAGAAGTTTCATTGATTAATTTTAGGTCTGTAATAAGGCGCTTCGATTGCTGGTAAAGCTGAGCATTTTCTAATGCACTGCCCGCTGTATTTGCTAAAAGAGTGATAAACTCAACTTCACTATCTGGAAAAACAATGGTATTGGAAGCAATTACTTGCAAAACCCCATAAACGCCCTGTTTTCCTTTCAAAGGTGCATATAGAACTGATCGTTTCATTTGAACGGAATCTTCAAATTGAATATTGCCTGTTACATATGCCTGCATAGCCGCAATATTTTCGCTATTGAAGTCTAAATCCTTTATAGGCAGATCTTCAAGCATATGATTATCATGTGAAAGCAGGAGGTAGTAAGTGAATGTTGGATAGACCTCTTTAAGTGTAGAAATAATTTCGCCGAGGACATCATCCATATTCATCGTAGAATGAAATTTTTCTGTCACACGGAATAGCTGTTTATACCTTCTATCCTCTGATACTTTATTATTAAGTGATTGAACATTTTCAAGAAATTTTAAAGTATGATGACTTATTCCCTCGAGAACATTATCAGAAAGAGAGTTCATACCAGCTTCTTGCTCTTTCAAAGCCATAATTCCAAGAAAGGAATTCTTTTTCTCCAAAACTAGCATTAAATCATATTCTTCAAATCCCGGCAATTCACGATAAAAGGACTGTAATTGACCAACCTCATTTATCAATTCTTCCTTAGAAATATTTGGGCATGTCACTTGTTCTATGCTGTTAAGTGTAGAGGTCTCAATCAGTAATTTCTCTTTACAATTATTAAAACTAAAAAAAGTAGCTTCCTTGGCATTTAATAAGGTTTTGATGGCTGAGAGCATATTTTTCAATACATCATCATATACCAAAAAGCCATTTTCTGTATCTATGATATCAAAAAAATTACTTTTCAATTTCAATATTAATTCATGCTCATTATTAACCATCTAATCATCACCTATTTTCATTCCCGTTTCCCATATAAATCCATTATATATGTAAATAGACAAAAGTTCTTATTTCTTTTTGACTATTTCATTTCAACAGTCCCAATACTTATACCCGATTTGTTAAAACTAAACTGTAACCAATTTAAAAAAACCGATTAACATAAATCGGATAAACTACTCTTTTTTAATTCATTCACTAGTATCACTCTTAGATGGTTTTAATCTTACTTACTTTATTATATCATATATAAATGATGGGAGCAGGAAAAAATTAAGCCGCTTTCTTCACCATCTTCCGTAATACTCCTTGACTTTTCTTAATCAAAAATTATATAATACTCTTTGTGTAAAATATTGCAGCCTATGTGTACTGTTTTATGAATTCATTTTGTTCCTCAATTAGCTTTTCGAAGCTTTTCTGAAGAAGGGGTACTGCGTAACCCTTAGCTGCTAGGGCGAAGGTACATGAAAACAAAATGACCATAACTTATAGCACATCTGTTTTTATTTTACCAAAATAAAAACATTAAAGGAGGAGTCTTAAATGGCTCGTTATACTGGTCCAAGCTGGAAATTATCTCGTCGTCTTGGAATCTCTCTAAGCGGTACAGGTAAAGAATTAGAAAAGCGTCCTTACGCTCCTGGACAACATGGTCCAAACCAACGCAAAAAATTATCTGAATACGGATTACAATTACAAGAGAAGCAAAAGCTTCGTCATATGTATGGTGTAAATGAGCGTCAATTCCGTAACCTATTTGATAGAGCTGGCAAAATGGCTGGTAAACACGGTGAAAACTTCATGGTTCTTTTAGAATCACGTCTTGATAACGTTGTTTATCGTTTAGGCTTAGCACGCACTCGTCGCCAAGCGCGCCAACTTGTTAACCATGGTCATTTCTTAGTTGATGGCAAGCGTGTAGATATCCCATCTTACCGTGTTGCACCTGGTCAAACAATCAGCGTTCGCGAAAAATCTCGCAACCTTGACATTGTTAAAGAAGCAATCGAAGTTAACAATTTCGTTCCTGATTTTGTTACATTCGATGCTGACAAATTAGAAGGAACTTTCACTCGCTTACCAGAGCGTTCTGAACTTCCAGCTGAAATTAACGAATCTCTAATCGTTGAGTTCTACTCTCGTTAATTAATACGCTTTGTAAATAGCGTAAGTAAAAACCCTAGAAACCTTGTTATATCAATGGTTCTAGGGTTTTTTATTTGTTTTCTGTTTTGTAGAATCATCGCCTCCTTTAGCATGCTATCTGGAAATAAGATATTTTTCTTTGAAGATTGGACTAAGTTCACCCCATACATCAAATTTATTACCATCTAAATCATAAAAAACAAAATTCCTTCCAGAATGCCCTCTGTCCTTAAACAAGTTTTGAATAATACCTTTCCGCTTTGTTATATATAATGGAAAATCTATCTTCTCATTAATTTGTCGAAGAAATATGGTTTGATGGAACAAAATCGTTTAAACCATTAAATTCCATTTTACTTTGTTAATCATCTTTACGACCTATCATATAAATTCCCCCAATAAAAAAACCTGTATAGAATAAATTCTACACAGATTTTCGATATTCCTATTAGATTGTCAACAGCCCCATTAGCAAGGTTTTTTACTCCCTTTTTTTCCTGTAAAGTATTAGTCTTCTTGCATTATTTCATCAAAGGCTGAAGAAACTCTGTCGAATTCCTCATCGCTTTCAATGGCTGTGAAATCTCCATCCTGATTGACCTTTAAAAAGAAAATATCAATGTCTTCCTCGATTTCTTCTTGAAGATCCTCCACAAAGCTGACTGCAACGTATTCTGTCCCTTCCATATTTACGACTGCCAGCACTTCAATTTCCTCGCCCTGGTCATTTGTAAAGATTTCGCCTTCTTTAATGTTTTTCATGAGATAGCCCCTTTCTTTTTTTAAATTGTCTTGCACGGATCTTCGTTTAAAAGAATCATAATCATTTTATTTCCAAAGAAGTCTAAATTCATGTAGGAAATCCAGATTTAAACATTAAACATACAATTATTAATATATAACAAAATCACCTGAAAGTTTGAACTGCCACTAACCTCCGCTACTTAAAGAAGAATAAAGCATCCCAATTAAAGCAGAATGCACATATTTTTGTAACGATTCCTTCAAACAATTTTGTTGTATTAGGTTAATCTAACTGCTGTACATTCAATTCTGTTTTTCTTTTATCTGTTCACGGATCCTTTGAAGTTCTTCCAAAGAAAGTTCACCTAAAGATTCTCTAATTTCTTCCTCAATTAGTTTCCTATTGCTTTCTCGATATAGATTCCACCATTCTTTAATCGGTATGTCTAAAAAAACATTTATTCTGGTACTAGCTGACTAATGCTTATCTATCAAAATTTCACCAATAGCCAATAATTTGGAAAGAAAAATATTCACACAATAAGAAAAAAGTCGACTCGCCGACTTCTTTATCATTCCTTATTTCTACCTTATGAAGGTGTTACAATGGCTGCCGGGGAAGTACCTATTTCAGGCTCATCATCTTCATCGCTGAATTTTGCCTGCAAATTAAGGTTTGCTGTTGTTTCCTCAGTACTTCCTTTTGTTGTGCCATGGACCTTACCATCTTCGAGTTTTTCAATTATTTTCATTTCTGCCTCGGCAACCTCATTAGCTGATTTTCGCTCGTTCACCATAATCATCTCCATGTTTAATTATTAATCTGTATAATCCCCAATAATAACTTTTGTAATCTCTTTATTTAAATAAGCATTTCTAACCAAACTTATTACTTTAAATATTTACAATATAAAAGCATTGGGCCTTCATCAGCTCATTAATATTTCAACATAAATATCCAGTTTTCATTAAAGTGTGTTATTCAACTAAAT
>NZ_JBALOW010000057.1:6654-18705 GCF_036965085.1 Bacillus sp. JJ1532 | reverse complement strand
ATAGGTAGGCTGGTTTGCCAGATCCATAAAAAACATAAGTTATATCCGTAAGCAGTACCTTGCCTGGCTCACCCTGATCAAATTCCCTGTTTAAAATGTTAGGGAGTGAACGATGTTCCTGATTCGCCTTGGCTAATTTTTTGTATGGGTTCATTTGTCTGATCCTTGTGAACAAATTAAACTGCCTCATTATTCTACGGATTTTCTTGTGATTCATCACTACCATATAGTCATTCTCTAAGATCATTTTGATAGTGAGAGCTCCAGCTTTTCCTTTTTTCTCATCGAATATAAACTTGATAAGCTCATAATCCTTTAAATCGGATTCTTGTCTATTTCCCCGTTGGCCTTCAGCCTTTTTCCATGCATAATAGCCACTTCTGCTTACCCCTACCATTTTACAGAGGTAAGTTACCATTTTGGCAAGCTTATACTGGCGTGTTGTTTGTTCAATAAGCATGAACTTCTCAGATGTCTTTATTGTTTCCTCTTCGCCGCCTGCCTTTCGAGTTCTTCTAACTTTTTTAGGAAGTCAAGCTCTGCTTCCAGGTATTTAATTCGAGCTTCAGCCTTTTTCAAACTGTCTTCAAGTGAAAGGGATTTTGAAGAAGGTCTTCCGGTGCTCCCTTTACCTCTACGTTCCGTTGTGAAGCCATCTTCCCCGAATTCCTTATACGTCTTTCTCCATCTTTTAAGGCATTGTTTAGGTTTTTCAGCCCCAATAACTTTTAAGTCAAAACCATGTTCAATAAAGATTTGTGAAGGACTTTTGCCCTCCAAATTCTCCTTTACTGCCATTGTTTTAAACTCAGGCTTATAAGCAATGGACCGTTCTGATACATGATCCACGTTTGGGTTATTCACCAAGATTTTCATCTCTAATTCATTAAAAATTATTTTACTCATTTTGTTCCCCCGATAGTATCTCTGAAATGATTATAATCGGGTTTCTATCCTATGGATATAAAAAACCCGAATAGGGGACTTTTTTTTAATGTCCACTATTCGGGTTATAGTTCAAACATGATTGGTGCTTTCTTTTACCTTATTTTGCAAATCGATGTTTTCCAATCGTGACAGTCACTTGTCTTGAAAAAACCCATTTGCTTGTTGATGTTTTTGGATTAAAGAAATACAACGAGCCTCTTCCTTGCCCTCTAAATGCTAATGCCTCATCGACTGCTTTCTTTGAGGACAGGTCAGCGGGTTGGTTAATCGTTCCATTTTGAACAGGTGTAAAGGCATAGTGCCCGCTTACTTTTTCATAGATGACACCTGAAACTGTATTTGGGAAAAGTGGACTATCAAGACGGTTTAAGACAACGGTTGCCACTGCCACTTTTCCTGCGTATGGCTCACCCTTAGCTTCGGCATGGACAAGACGAGCGATTAGTTCTTTTTCTGCAGCAGTAATTTTTGAATTGGGGATCAGGATTTTCTCGCCAGCATAAAGTAAATCACTAGTCCTGTTATTTACTTTTTTCAAGTGAGGCACGGAAATTCCATATTGATTTGCAATCGTCCAATAGGATTGTCCTTTATGTACGATATGGGTATTCGTTGCTGCATTCGACTCAGCTGCAAATCCAAAAAGTGATAATGATAGTGCACCCGTGATGAATAGCTTCTTCATTTTTTTCATGCTAGTTTTCCTCCTACTTCCGTAAAGAATCTCTAATTAAAGGCTAGCATATGTAACATTATGAATCCTCGTCCAAAATGTGGCATCTTAGGCAACGGCTGATTTGTGCCTGTCGTTACTAAGGCGAGCTATTCAGTGGTAAAAAGATGAAATATGTTTTGAAGTGCACCGATTACAAAACTTGGATGATATATGACATTATTATTTCGTATATGTAACAGGCCTCTGGCCTTTTGGAGGGATATTACTATTTGGCTGACAAACTACCTAATCTGGCTGATAAATCATTTAACCTCACGGACAAAATGTAATATCCTAAGAAATTTAACAATAAACCCGAATCGTATCAAATTTGAAATTGACTTTCGAGGATTTTTTTACTCATAACGCCGCCCTCTTATACCTATATAGGGTATATTGTTGTAAAAAGAAACCGTGCTATTGCTAGCACGGTTTCTTTTTACTTCACATCATAGCCTTGGTCATCAATAGCTTCTTTAATATTATCCAAAGATACTTCATTAGATCTGTACTCTACATCCACAGTCCCATTTTTCAGATCTACTTTCACGCTTTCAACACCAGCTAATTCTCCTACACCGCCTTCTACAGCCTTAACGCAGTGACCACATGACATCCCAGCTACATTTAATGTTACTTTTTCCATTATTCAACAGCTCCTTATTTTTTCATTAATTTTTGAATCGTAATTAGGACTTCATCCAGAACTTCCATGTCCCCTTCATTAAGTCGATCCACTACACAAGTTTTTAAGTGACCTTCAAGCAGAATTTTTGCAACGCTATTTAAGGCAGATTGAGTAGCGGATATTTGTGTAATTACATCATCGCAATAAGTGTCTCTTTCGATCAGCCCTTTAATCCCGCGGATTTGGCCTTCAATTCGGTTTAATCGAGTGACTAGATTTTTCTTTACTTTATCTGAATGGTGACTTTTTCGCTCACTATGTGAATTACAGCAGCTTTCATCTTCTGAAAACAACTTTTCATCTTCTTGATTGGATACCATAGGATCCCTCCTTAATTCGAATTATATTATACCCCCGTATAGTATGTAAAGCTCAAATAAAGTTTTTCTGAAAAAAATGGAATTTTTGTGAACTTAGCCATGATCAAGGGTATTAATTCATTATAATTAATATTATTTTACTTCTCGCTAAATTTCTTCAAACTTATAAAGTAAAATAGATATATTATTCGATTTAGAACAGGTGATTATTAATGAATAATTTCTCACTCAAGATAAGAACCGTATTTTTACTGTTCAAAGGGAAGAGAAAATTGTAGAGAGGAATTGGCAATGAGAGATTTTTTACTAGAATGGTTTCCAAATAATCCAATACTTGCTGTCCTTGTTAGTTTAATAATAAATATGATTGTTGCTATATCAGGTATTTTGCCCAGCGTTTTTATTACTGCAGGAAACATTGCCTTTTTTGGTTTCGAAATGGGGCTATTGGTCTCCATTGCGGGAGAGGCAGCTGGAACAATTGTAAGTTTTGTCTTATACAGAAAAGGATTAATAAAGCTTTCACCTAAGATAAAAAAATCAAAGTCTAAGCTTTTATTAAAGTTGAAGAATACAGCCGGAGCAGAAGCAATATTTCTTGTACTTGCCCTTAGAATTTTTCCGTTTATTCCTTCAGGCGCTGTAACACTTGCAGCTGCATTCAGTAAAATGGGGCTGTTATCGTTTTGTGTCGCAAGCACATTAGGGAAAATACCATCTCTATTAATAGAAGCATACTCGGTTGACCAAGTGTTATCGTTAAAATCAGAATGGCAGATTACCATTATTCTTCTTATCATCTTAACAAGCATCTATTTTTTTATGCGAAAAATGAAACAATAAAAAGTAAGAACAATCAAATTTGATTGCTCTTACTCTTTTATTGTTTATAATATCAGCGTAATCCATCTAATTTTAACGTTGCAGTTTTGATATAATCTAAAATATTTATTTTCAGCTAATACGCAATGAAATAAAAATTTTCAAATTTAATTGAGGTGAGAAAAATTTCAATTTTACGTTCCATTCGAAAAATTTATCAGTTTTTTGTGGATATACCTATTAAAGATGGGACAGTTTTGAAAGATCGCTATCAGGTGTTAAGTTTTATAGGTGCTGGAAGCTACGGGATGGTATATCTCTGCAGAGATTTGAAAACAAATGAAAATAGAGTGATTAAACAACTTCGGCCAAGTAAACGGCGAAATAAAAAAGAAGCAGCGATGTTTGAAAATGAAATCTCAGTATTAGGTACGCTAAACCAAAAAAATATGCCAGTTTTATATGAAGCTTTTTCAAGTAATGGATATTTTTTTTATGCAATGAGTTTTATTGAAGGGGATAATCTGGAAGACGAACTTTTCATTAGCAAAAAAACGTATAGCGAGAAAGAGTCACTCTTTATTCTTGTCCACTTACTCGAATTAGTAGATGACCTTCACAATAAAGGCATTTATCATCAGGATTTGCGTACCGCTAACATTCTTCTAAAAAACAAGGAACCTTTTTTGATTGATTTTGGTTTATCTAAGCAAAGAGACTCAATTAATCAGCATAACAAACTAGAAGATATTTTAAAGATGAAACAGCAGGATTACTATGATTTAGGGGACTTGCTTTTATATTTGCTTTATTCAACGTACTCCTCCAAGAATAAAAAAGCTCTCCCCTGGACAGAAGAACTTTCTTTAAAAAAGGAAACCGTTAATTTACTGAAAAAATTACTAGGAATACACGAACCTTATACAAATACTATTGAAATTTCAAAAGGTTTATATGCCGCAATAAATGCGCAAGAAAAAGAAAGTTAATTGTATAGAGTAAAATTAGCTGCTGCTTCGTCCTTTACGTTTATAGCGGTGGCTTCCACTCATTGGAAATGATTTGTACCGTCTGCTGCTACTGCTTCCGCGACGATAATTGCGGTGTCTTCGCTCGCTGCTTCCTTGAGAAAGATGTTTGACCATTTTCAATATTTTTTTAAACATATATTACCTCTTTTCATCTATTTTAGTAAGGCTTAGGAGGATACGAGTTTAAAACGTAATATTTAAAGGATAGTCTAAAAATTTTGCTCGCATACCCCACAGGTATTTCAGATATTGAATTGAACAGAGCCTTTTTTAAAGCTTGCCGTTCGTTACTATTTAATTAATTGTTTTTCTGCTATTTTTTTAACTTCTAAATAATGAATTTGATGACCATCGATATTGTGTACTTTGAAATTATAACCTTCGAATTCTAGTTCTGAACCAGTCTTAGCATCAAAGTTTTGAGTCAAGAACCATCCACCTATTGTGTCAACATCCTCATGAGATAAATCGGTTCCCAATAAATTGTTAACATCCTCTATGAGTAATTTGGAATCTAAAATAAAATGGTTTTCGTTTAACATTCGAATTGCTGGCACTTCATCTTCATCAAATTCATCTCTAATTTCTCCGACAATTTCTTCAATAATATCTTCAACAGTTACTAAACCAGATGTACCACCATATTCATCCATTAGGATGGCAATATGGATCCGTTCTTTTTGCATTTTTACTAACAAGTCATGGATTGGGACATTTTCGATCACACGAATAACGGGATTTATGAATGTCTCTAATTTATAGTCTTCATCTGCATTTTTGTTTATAAGATTAGTCGTTAAGAATTCTTTCGCATTAATAAAGCCTAGAATATTGTCTTTATCACCATTAACAACTGGGTATCTTGTATAATGTTCGGTCCCAATAATATTCAATATATCGTTAAAGGTATCGTCAATTGAAATCGTCACGATTTCCGTTCGCGGCACCATGATTTCTTTCGCAATTCTTTCGTCAAATTCAAAAATATTGTTCACGTATTTTAGTTCATTTTTATTAATTTCCCCACTCTTATAACTTTCGGATAATAAAATTCGGAGTTCTTCTTCCGTGTGAGCTACTTCGTGTTCTGAGGCAGGTTTTATACCAAAAAGTCCAACAAGGACACGTGCTGAACCATTTAGAAACCAGATGAACGGATACAGCAATTTATAAAACCAGATGATCGGTGTAGATAGTAAAAGTGTAACTGCCTCCGCTTTTTGAATAGCAACGGTTTTTGGTGCTAGTTCCCCAACAACAACATGAAGGAATGTTACAAGAGCAAATGCAATACCAAATGATAATACATTTGTAATGGACTCACTTAACTCAAAATAAGCAAACAATGGGTGCAATAGCTTTTCAACTGTCGGTTCACCAAGCCAACCTAAACCTAACGCAGTAATCGTGATTCCCAATTGGCAGGCTGATAAATACTCATCTAAGTGAGTGACGACTTTCTTAGCTGCTATAGAACCCTTTTTTCCTTCAGCGATCAGTTGATCAATTCTGGAAACACGGACTTTAACAATAGCAAATTCAGTCGCTACAAAAAATGCGGTTAATATAATTAATAGTGCTATCAATAATAAATTTATTACATCCAATATAATCCTTGACTCGTCTAGGATACGAGTAAGGAGACACCTCCTAATAGGTTAAGATTTTATGAAACTCCACTATCTTATTTATTCTTCTTTGCTATTTCCTTGAGTCATCACTATCATTTAACTAAGCAATAAAAGCAATGTTTGTATCAGCGACAAACTTTCATGTGAAATTTTTTTCTTCATTTCTTCGAATTTCTTTTGATCAGTCTTCTCAAGTTGAGCAAGAACCTCAGCAACTTCTTTTTCCAAACCTTTAATTTTCAGTCGTAAGTCTAATACGTCAACCTCTTCTGAAAATTTATCTATGCACTCTTTTTTAATTTCCTCCAATGACATACCTTCTTCTTTGCGCTTTTCAATGAAGTGAATACGTTCTATTGAAGAATGATCATAGTACCGGTAATTAGAAGGAGAACGTTCTGCTTTTAGTAAACCAAGATTCGTATAATGGTCGATCGTCCTCTTAGTGACGCTGGCCTTCTCTGCCAATTCTCCAATTCTTAACTTCTCAGTCCCAACGTAATCCCTCCAAACTATAACGTTATGGTTATGTTATAATCATACAATTAAAATTAATAGTTATCAACTATTTTGAAATAAGAATAAGAGATTCACAGTTTGAAAATATTTCTGCTTGTCAAACTTATTCACACCTATTTTCGTTTGCTGGAATTGAAAAAAAGACTAACTCGAGGTTGTAGTATAACAACTTTTCGAGTCAGTCTCTTTCTCTTTATTCCCTATTTATAATAAATTGGACGAAAAGAGCAGCAACAAAGTACCAACAACAAAACAATAGTATGCAAAATATTTTAAATTCCCTTTTGCCATAATCCCCATAAACCATTTCATAGAGAAGTATGTCATGAATAATGTAGCAATAAAAGCGATTAAGTAAGGTACAGCCAAAGTGCCGATATCTGGACTACTTATCAAATCCGAAACCCCTAACACCATGCCGCCTAAACTCACCGGGATATAGAGCATAAATGAAAAACGTAAAGCTGTATCTTGTTTCATGCCGACTACAATCGATGTTATTACTGTTGCTCCGGAACGACTAATTCCAGGAACAAGGGCAACAGCTTGAGCAAACCCAACAATTAATGCATCTTTGATGGATAAATCCCCATCTCTTTTCATCCCCCGAAGGTTACGAATCAGCCAAAGTGCTACTCCAGTAATTAACAAGGTGATCGCAATTGTATGTAGTGAAGTTAGATACTTGGCAATGATGTCATTGAACAGGAAACCTAGCACGGCTGCAGGGATTGTGCCAATCACAATATAAAGAACAAACATAAAATCAGATTTATATGCTTTTTCTTTCGTACGAATAAATTGGAGCGTATTCACCATTAAACGCTTAAGGTCTTGGCGAAAGATAAAGCAAATGGCGAAAAGTGAAGCTGTATTTGTTAGAATTTCAAATACTAAACCTTTCTGTTCAATCCCTAATAATCTCTGTCCAATGATAAGATGACCGCTTGATGAAACGGGAATGGGCTCAGTAACACCTTGAATCAAACCTAATATTAAGTATTTTATGATGATTAGAAACTCATCTGCATTCATAAAACCTATGTACCTCCAAAACTGTTAAATGCTTCTTCTCCTAGACTATACTTTAAAAATTAGGTTCGTAAAGTGTTTTATTAAATTTCTCGAAAATTTGGATATAATAGGTAACATTATTCTAAATCGCTAACTATACTTACAATGATATTAAATTAATCCCAACATCATATTATTGGATTTTCAGCCATTTAGTTGTAATATTCATATAAGGAAATTTTAGTCGGCCTTAGGGAGTGAGATTGGTACATGTCGTTGTTCGAAAAAAGATGGTTTAAAAGTATGGTTGGAATCATCTTACTTTTATTAATTGTATTTTTATTAAATGAGAATCAGTTTATCTTAACTCCAATCGTTGTTTTGATAAAAACGATTTTTTTGCCTTTTGTTGTCGCAGGTATTTTGTTTTATTTATGCCGTCCTTTAGTAGCATGGCTAGAAAAGAAGAAAGCTCCACGATGGATTGCTATTTTAGCTGCTTATCTTGCCATCATTTTGTTTGTATACGGCGTTATAAAGTTGGTTGGACCAGTCATCAATGACCAATTAGAACGATTTGTCGATAATTTGCCAGCGATGGTTTCCACCGTAACTGATTGGATTAAATATGTTCAGGAAAATCGGGCTACTTTTCCAGACTTCGTTCAAGAGGCATTGCTTACTGCGAGTGCAGATTTAGAATCCCGAATTGAATCCAATATAGGGAATATTGCTAATGGAATTCTTGGTATTTTCGGATTGATTGGCGGGTTTATCAATACGATCTTCTATCTTGTACTTGTTCCATTTATTTTATTTTATATGTTAAAAGATAGTCATCGATTTGCACCGAGTGTGGCTGTTTTGTTCCCACAGTCTAAAAAAGAACATGTGAAAAACATATTAAAAGAAATGGACAAGACCATCTCTACCTATATACAAGGACAAATGCTCGTCAGTGTCATTGTCGGGGCGCTTTTGTTCATAGGCTACTTAATTATTGGACTGAACTATTCACTTGTTTTAGCAATGTTCGGGATGTTTACAAACGTCATTCCGTTTTTAGGCCCATATATTGCAGTCATTCCTGCATTCTTAGTCGCATTATTTCAAGATCCTATCATGGCTCTTTACGTAGCAATTATCATGTTAGTTGCGCAACAAATAGAAGGAAATATCATTTCCCCGAATATCATGGGGAAAACACTAAACATCCATCCTTTAACAATCATTGTGTTAATTTTAACAGCAGGAAACCTTATGGGGATTATCGGGGTAATCTTTATCATTCCAGCTTATTCCATAGTAAAGGTACTTGTCATAAATATTGTTAAGATTTTTAAAACAGAATAATAGATAAGGAAAAGCCGACTTTCTCACAACCAAGAATGTCGGCCTTTTTCAACTTACTCTAAGCTTTTAATACCAAGCCTTTCATAAGCTCTATCTCTAGCAAGATTATGTGACTGCCATGATTTACTTTGTAAATATTCTCTTTCAGCTTTGCGCTGCTTTAGCAAAGCTTCTAATCCTTGAACATCCGGCTGCTTTTCATAAAGCTCAATTAATCCCATGATTCCCGTTGCAGATAAGCTGTTCAAATACTGAATATCGATTTTCCCTGTAGTCTCAAAGCGAGCCATATTTTGATCAACAACGATTTTATCGATATTTACGATATTTAGCCCCGCATAATAAATAAGTGCTGCAATGAAATAAAAACGGAATAACGATAGCCTCTCAATCCAGATTTTCACAAGAGTATAGGCAAAGATGACCATAAGGAAAATCATAAAGGAATGTGCGAGAACCCGAGTTAATGTGAATCCATAAGCATCCTCATACATCGTTAATCGCATGAAAGCGGATATAAGAAGGACCCCGCTCGATAGCACAAGAATGATTAAGGCCAACTTAATTGTTTTCCTCAAAATTCCTGCAACATTTTTAGTTAAATTGATGACCCCAGTCGTAACAGTTAGATTGATCAATGTGACAAAGAGCAGTTCAAAAAATCCGCGGCGCGCATATTCTGCGTACGTGTAGCCTTCATCGAGAGTCCCACTGAAAAAGTACTTGAATTGGACGGCAACGAATAATACATAGACTAAATCTAGAAGCAGTAAAACAGTCAGTGTAATAATTCCATCCACTCCAAACGGCTTAAGAGAGCCATCTTTTTGGACAATATGGATATTCTTTTGCAAAAGGGCTTGAAGAAATCCGAAGAAACCAAATGTATAGATTAGAATAATAACCGCTCGGAAAAGATATTCACCATTGAAGTTGAACAGACCAGGGATATTATTTAAAAGCCTTTCAAATTGAGTATCTGCGGACATAAGCAAATTCAGTATGATAAACAAAAAGGGGAAAGAGATAGCTACGCCAATCAGAACCTTTTTCCATACATCATTTTGTTTTTCATTGCTTCCTCGTCTTGTCAGCTTGACAGCATATTTAGTGAATAGAGCACTATATCGAATTCCGTGAATCAGGCGTTGTATGATGTAAATGACGAAATACAAGTTACTCCATTCTATTTTTTTCGGTGAAGTGATTAAGGCAAGATGGAAGATAACAAGGGCCGGTATCACAAGAATATTCAACGCATAAAAAAGTTCTGTATCATACAGATAATAGCTTGCTGCTAAAATCCATATTGCGATTAATACTAGATAGCCGAACCGCTGGTGCGAAAAGGAAAACGACCGAAACCTCCAGAAAAACAGCGCATAAAAAACAACGATGAAAACAAAATAGGAGATGCCAATTTGATATCTGAAGAATGCTTCCTCTGCCACAATTCCCAATAAAAAACATAAGAAAAAGAAAATCCAATCTTTTCTTTCGATTTTGATTTCCATAATAAAGCCTCCTTTTATATATAGATATTCTATATATATAGTTATTCTATGTACGTAGGTAAAAAAAAGCTCATACAGAAGCTTTTTTCCCCCACCTGTAGCTAATCAGGCAAACTGGGTATAAAAGTAGCGTCATCAGAATGCAGATCCCGATAAACGTTTCAGTCAGTAACGGGCTAAACCATTCATGGGGAATGATTCGGAAAACCGTCAGAACCATTAGCGTTAAATTTGGTATTAATGCCAAGAAAAAGGTCGTTTTCATCAGCTTTCTGCCTTTATGGCCAAAGCCTCTGCCAATTTCATAACCAAGCAATGCCCAGAAAAACAGATATATACACGCAATTAAGATTGGAAAAGAAGTTAATTGAACCCATAGGCTTGTGAGCCAGCTCCAGTTTAGCAGATTATGCGCGAGCGTAAGGATAGACCCCCCGGTAAAAAAAAGAATATTAACAGCTATGAACAGCCATTTCATCTTGCTGGGCGTAACGGAAAGTTCTTCTCTCCACATGGCCGCAATCTCTTCGGGTGCTCCGAGCCTTAAATAGATTTGATTGCGCACCTCGGAATCATCCTCTAGCTTGAAAAGCTCTACAAGGAGTTCATTAAGATGATCATCATATTCCTTTAAAATCAACTCTTTTTCGCTATGATTTGCGAGGTGCTTTGCAAGCTCTTCTAAAAACTCATCCTTCAGCCGATCCATGCTTTTTTCTCCCCATCACCTTGTTCATTACGGAAACAAAGTCATTCCATTCACGGGTTTTCTCAAGAAGCATTTCTTTCCCTGCCTCCGTAATACGATAATACTTCCTGGCTGGTCCCTTCTCCTGCTCCTGCCAATAGCATTCAATGTATTCCTGCTTTTCGAGCTTATGAAGGGCTGGATACAATGTGCCTTCTTTAAAAGAAAACTCATTTTCGCTGCGCTTCTCCAGTTCCTTAACAATCTCATATCCATACATATCCCGCTCGCCTAACATTTGAAGAAGCAATAGGGATGAACTTCCTTTGACCAATTCACGATTGAACACTTTATCACCTACCTAGTTATTTTAGGTATATAGAGATTCTACACTTCAGCGGAGAAATTGTAAAGGATCAAATTACCTTAAATCTCCTTAATTTTATTTTCATGGAACACAGCTTTTGTTAAAACTGATGATACTCGGTAACCATGAATAGTTCATGAAATCTACTCTATTAAAGTTAAATAAACTCATCGGTACCTCAACTGCTAATTATAGAAGGCAGCTAATAAGTTCATTAAAATAAGATAGGAGTACCTCTCATATGGCAACTTCAAAACTAAAAAATCCGAGTCATTCATCAACTCGGATTTTTATACGTTTAAGATAGCTCCAAATTCACTTTGAAAATTGTAACTTATTTCAAGTTCTTTTTTATAGGCTGAATATTTTTTATCACATGCCTGGCATGCCCATACCCGGGAAGCCACCCATGCCCATACCTGGAACACCGCCCATGCCCAT
>NZ_JBALOW010000057.1:234-6482 GCF_036965085.1 Bacillus sp. JJ1532 | reverse complement strand
CCCATGCCCATACCTGGAAGTCCTAAAATACGTTGGTAATCATATGTCATATTTTTCACCTGCTTTTTTTATAGTCTTTTACATGCTATGCTAAATTTAATTTTGAGAGCTTTTACTACTGTTAAATAGGCAAATATATACTGGTTCTTTTCATTACAAAAAGTGGTCGGTCAATTGGGTTTTATTGGAATTTAAGTTAATTCATTGGAATACAAAAGCAGAGTACAAATAGGGGAGATAGGAAAAGCAAAAATAGAAGATTACCTTGCTTGTCCTATCTTATTATCATCTGAACCATCGCTTCTAGCTTCTTTCTTCTTTCGGCACGTGCTTGAATGGCCTGATCAATGGTTACAGTGATAAAGCGGCACTTGGATAATGGTCTTGATTGAGCGATTAAATCCAGGTCTTGGCTGATAACTGTGCCAATCGTGATAAATCCCCCACCGGTTGTTGCGTCATTTTGCAAAACAATCAATTCTTCCTCGTTTGTAAATAAAACAGAACCAATCGGATAGGCAATATCAACCACATTGGAAAAGCTATTTCCCGCACCGAATGGCGGGTTCTGCTCGGTAAATGACACCTTTGGGCCTTTATAACGGTGAGCAACCCGATTTGATTCATGTGATACTGTCCATTCTGAATTTAGAAAGGTTTTTAGTGCAAGGTCATTCATTAAATAACCCGTAATCCCCATCATTACCCGTAATTCTTGAAAATCACTAAAGGACGGAATAAACTCACTTGGTATCGTTTTGCCGATTTGCTTGAATGCTTCATGTAATGGCTCATTTATTTGGATTCTGTCTCCGGCGGCTAATTTTCTTCCTTGAAAACCGCCAATTCGACTTAATTCATAGGTAGATTTACTGCCCATAACATTAGGAACATTAATACCGCCTGAGATGCATAAATAGCTTTTTACCCCTTTAGGGCAAGCCTTTATTTTCAAAACATCCCCTTCTTTTACTTGGTGGGATTCCCAGAAAGAGATCGACTTGTTATTTAAATAAGCTTCCATTGGGGCACCTGTTAAGGCGATAATGCATTTTTTATGGAACTCAAACTCTCCGCCGATTAACGTCATTTCAAGCGCTGCACAATCTTCGGGGTTATCGACTAGAAGATTTCCAATCATAAACGAGTATTTATCAGCCGCTCCTGATGGAGGTATACCCAAATGATATTTTCCCACTCGTCCCATGTCCTGTACGGTTGTCCACAGTCCAGAATCCTTTACCTCTATCATTTAAAAATCCCCCATTAGCTCTTGGATATATTGTTTGCCTTTTTCGGCATATTCAAGTGGAGATAGGTCAATTTCTTTCATTTTAAGGCGATACTTACCTGCCTTCTCTTCACTCGTAATCTTATGATATTCAGATTCATTTATTGGACGGTATTTCCAAATATCGCCCGGCCTTGCCAAAAAGGAGGTCTCCTTTAAATCTTCTGAGTGATTAGGCTGATCGACTACAGAAACGGCAGACCTTCCTATCAGCTGATAGGTACCTGGTCCGCTTACAGGATAAATGACATTGAATGCTCCGCCAAGACCCATGCCTCTTTCCGGTGTTTCCGTTCGGGGGCTATTGTATTTAGGTGCTTGAATGATTTCGTCTGGCTGTAATCCAAGGGGGAAATGCCAGGCCGTTCCCGGAAGAAAACCGACCATCGTAATTAAATATGGAGTTTCAGAATGGGCTTTAATAAATGCTTCCTTGTCTTTAAATCCATTAACCTTCATGACAAATTCGAAGTCTGATAGATTGGGTGAAGGGTGTCTATTCCGAAAGCGGAAGGAAAATTCCTTTGAAACAGAGTCATCATACCATGCCGGAATTTCCACTATTCGGACTGAAAAATGCAGCTTTGTTGGATCGCTTTTCGTTAAATCAATGTCTTTTAATAAATCTAGTAAATCTCTTGCCGGGATGATATCCGGATTGTAGCGGACTAAATAGGATGAATTGGATGGAACAATCTCCATAATCCCCGGGATTTTTCTTTTTCTTAGCTCGTCCGTTACGGCCAATGCCTTAAAGTTACTCTCAATCCTCATATCACGGGATATTTCAGCATAAATATATTCATCCCCGCCGAAATTAAAATGAGTTTCAGGCAAATTAAATATTTGAAGTCACTCCTCTCATTATTTCAGCTTTTTTATTCGTCTGCTGATCGTTGCTGGACTCACTCCTAGCACCTTGGATAATTTGTCGGCAGTTCGATATTTTTGCATTCCCCGCTCAATTAATTGGGTTTCTAATTCTTCAACAGCTTCTTTTAAAGGCATTAGTTCTAAAACAAATAGCTGCTTTTTCTTCTTTTCCACTTCTCCGTACAGATATTTTAATGCGTGTTCCCGCTGAATCCATTCACCATCTGTCAGCAGAATTAACCGTTCTACAATATTTTGGAGCTCCCTTACATTCCCAGGCCATGCATACGTCTCCAATACTTCAATGGCTTCTGGGGTGAAGCTTTTTTTAATATCATACATTTGTTTAAATTTCTCCAAAAAATAAATCGACAAAGGCAGAATATCTTCTTTTCTCTCACGTAAAGCCGGAATACGAAATGGAATGACATATAATCGGTAGTATAAATCTTCCCTAAACTCTCCTTGATTGACCATTTCCCGTAAGTCCTTATTTGTCGCTGTAATAATCCGAACATTAATAGAAATCGGCCTTACCCCGCCTATCCTTGTCACTTCCCGCTCCTGTAACACACGCAATAGCTTTACCTGCATATTTAAAGGCAACTCACCTATTTCATCAAGAAAAAGAGTGCCATTATTAGCGATTTCAAATAAGCCTGCTTTCCCATTTTTGTCTGCGCCCGTAAAGGAACCCTTTTCATAGCCGAATAGTTCACTTTCGATCAGGTTTTCCGGTATCGCCCCACAGTTAATTCGAACAAACGGCTGCTTGCTTCTAGGACTAGCTGTATGGATTTGCTGGGCAAATACTTCTTTCCCGACTCCAGAATCACCTTCTAGTAAAATAGTTGAATTAAATTGGGCCACTCTTTTTATTTCTGTTACTAACAGTTCAATTTTTTTTGAACGGTACACAAGCCGTTTTTCGTTATTATTTAATTCGTGTCGATTATGTAAGGTTTGATCTGAATCGTCCTCTGATTGATCTTTAAGTGAAGTGCTTTGCTGAGTTATATCCCTTGAAAGAACAACTACTTTTTCTAATTTTCCTTCGTGATAAACAGGAGTCGCAATCGACCAAACTCTACTGCTCCCAGCAGAATCTTGAATGGCTGTCACCTTTTTCTTTTGCTTCTTGCACAAATCAAAGACATTTGGCTGAAAAATATTCCTTTTCGAGAATTCATCGATATTTTTCCCGATGATATTCTCAGGCTTTTCCACCTTCCAAAAGTCTCCTAGAAACATGCCAGCGACACGGATGATTTTTCCACTTCCGTCAATCACGAGTATTTGTTCTTGGGATGATGCATAAACAGCCTGTAAATCAGAATTTAAATTTCGAACAAAGTCTAGCTCATGTACAGCTTCCTCAAAAACTTCTCTAGAGAAAAAAACATGGACAAGTCCTGTTATGTTCCCATCAATCTGTAAAGGATAAAAATTTCCGCTTATTTGTTTGAAATTAATCGATGAGTTTACGCTTACAAGCGTTTCCCCGTCCATTACTTTATCTAGATCTTTATCATTCGTTAGAAGGGTTTTATAATTTCGAAGCATTAGAAATGAACTTGGAATTCCTAAAATATTTTCAGCTGTTTCATTAATAAATTCAATTTGGTAATGAACATTTGTCCTGACAATCCCTACGCCTGCTCCATGTAATAGCAGATTGATATCCTTTAATCGCAACTCACTAATGTGGTGCCTTGCCTGTTCAATAGTCGTATAGCCAACAAATTCTTCCTTCTCATTAACCCCAATTATTAAAGAAACATTATGATAAAATTCAACCGGAGAAAACTGCGGGACTTTTAAAATATCATTTCTATATGTAATGGGCTGTGTTAGATCCGAGGCTTGGGCAATTTGATTCAATAAAAGCTCCTTCGTACAATAACCTACTAGAGACCCTTGATCTGTTACCAAAACAATATCCAAATTTTGATTGGAAAAATGGTGAATAACATCCTCAATTGAACTGCGAACATCAACAAAGATTGAAATCGGCTTCAGAATATCCTTCCAAATAATCAACCTATCCGACCCCTCCTGTTAGAACGAACCTCATTTACACCTATTATACTTTTTCTAGAAACAGATAGGAAATTAATAGCCTGAATATAAAGATATTTTCACTTATTCTGACTTATCGCTTTATCATACGATTCAGGAGTATCAATATCAAATAAAATGCCGCGATCATCCATAGAGATGGATTGACGATGGGGGATTTTATTCATTATCGCTTTTGCGCCACGATCCCCTTGGAGCTCCATAAATATATTTCTATTTGGATGACCGAAAAAAACGGGATGACCTGTAATTCCATGATATTCAGGCTGAATAACGAAACCTTCGTGTTGTTTGTTAAGCAAATCTTTTCCGAATTGATAAATGGATTGAACAGTGCTTTCTGCAATAAAAGGAAGATCGCCGAGGAATACCATCACCCCGGAATGGCAGTCTCCTGCGTTTATAATGCCTGTCTTTAAAGAAGACCCTTGCCCAGATAAATAATCTTCATTGAATACCCAGCGAAAACGCGGATCCTCAATCAAAATAGATTTTTGTATTTTAGCAGCTTCACAGCCAATAACCGTTATGATTTCGGAAAAATCAGCTGAGAGTGCAACTCGAATGACATGCTCTAGAAGCGGAAGTCCATTTAATTCAAGTAACTGCTTAGGCTGCCCCATTCGGGATGACGTACCGGCGGCAAGAATTACAGCACAAACGGATGGGTTAATTGTATGTCCTTTCATACGGGCTCCTTCGTATTTGATGCTCGATGAATATATTCAGATCCTTGTAAAAACCCGCCTGAATGGCCATTTTTTTTCGCAACTACCTCCGCTAGAATACTAAGGGCGATTTCTTCTGGTGATACAGCTCCAATATCTAAACCAATTGGACTGTACATTCTATTAAGTTCATTTTCATCGAAAAAGACACCGGCTTCTTCCAGTCCCTCTATCATCCGAATGCGGCGGGAGCGTGGGCCAAGAACACCAATATATGGCGATGGTGAGCGCAATACAAACTTTAATGTTTCCTGGTCCCTCTCAATATGGTGATTCATCACTACGATATATGTTCTTCGGCCAATCTTAATTTTCTCCTGAAATTCACTCGTTTTGACGATCAGCCTGTTTGTCCCTGGAAAACGTTCCTCATTATTGTAAAATTCCCGCTGGTCTACAACAGTTGTTTTGAATCCTAATGAAACCGCATATTTTGCCACAGGAATGGCATCGTGCCCAGCACCGAAAATCATCAATTCAACTGGGGGAATATATACATCTATAAAAACATGAACATCATTGCCGTCCGGCAGGGTAAATACCCGTGTCTCTGATTTTGGATTTGATTCATTTAATTTTCTTCTTGCCAACTCGATTACCCTTAGGTTAATATCCTCATCGCCAAGATCGCCAATCGTTTTGTGGCTTCCAGAAATAAATAAGCGGCAAGGCTCATTCGTTTGTTGTGATGGATTGATTGGCAGGATTGTCGCCAGAACACACTCCTGCTCTTCCTCGAAACTCGTTAACCATGCTTCAAATGGTGATAGGTTTAACATTTTACCCCTCCATCAATTATTTAATAAGGCTCGACAGGTTCGATATAAATTTTCACTGTGCCCGGGCAGCCAAGTCCGAGTCCCCAGACTAAATCCTCGTCTAAATCGTATGTCTTTAAAATAGGGGCACCTGACGCTATTACAGATTTTGCCACTTCAGCAACATCCGACTCCAAACATCCTCCTGAAATCATCCCAATCATATTATCTTCCTCATCAACCAGCATTTTCGCCCCTTCTCTTTTATAAGCTGAACCCGCAACACTTACAACAGTGGCTAATGCCGATTTCCGGCCTAATTTTCGTGTGTTATTAATGGCTTCAATTATTAATTCATTGTCAGTCATACTTTTACCTCCCAAAAATATCAAATTATCCCAATTTAAAAAGGAGCGTTTCTCAATTAAGATCCGCCCCCTATTCTATTAAACTATTTTTTAAAACAATGGTTCCCGTTCAACGGCGATTTTCTGAATTGCGGGCACCAGTAGCTCTCTT
>NZ_JBALOW010000057.1:0-150 GCF_036965085.1 Bacillus sp. JJ1532 | reverse complement strand
CTTTGGTTACCATTCAACGGGTATTTCCTTCGTTACGGGCATCATTGGCACTCTTTGGTTACCGTTCAACGATGATTTCCTTCATTGCGGGCACCAGTAGCACTCTTTGGTTACCATTCAACGATGATTTTCTTCATTGCGGGCACCAGT
>NZ_JBALOW010000056.1:0-13742 GCF_036965085.1 Bacillus sp. JJ1532 | reverse complement strand
AACGTAGATAGCGTAAATATATCGTTATACTATCATTTTACGAAGTAAACAGTCAATAATATTCAAAAAATTTAATATATTTAGATTAATATATTATCACTTTGGAAGCAAGAAAAAAAGCATACAGAATTATTCTGTATGCTTTAAAGCCACCCTTCTTTCATACTAGGACGAATGGCATCATAACTATTCAACAATATACGGGTGATCGAGCACATCGTAATTAACATCTTTGTGCTCAATCTCGTTTCCTTCTCTAAACACAGTTTCAAAAAAGCGGGAAGCTGGCTTTGCTAACTCTTTATAATATTCACTAAACAAGGATGCTGCATGACTGCCCAACCATTTATCAGGAAGCAGCTCCTCAGGCAGTCCCGGATCAACAAACAAAAATTTTCTATATTCATGAACGAGCTTAGTCCTTTCTACAA
This sequence comes from Bacillus sp. JJ1532, assembly GCF_036965085.1. NCBI lineage: Bacteria > Bacillati > Bacillota > Bacilli > Caryophanales > Bacillaceae > Bacillus > Bacillus sp. JJ1532. The sequence goes on along the minus strand of NZ_JBALOW010000056.1, from coordinate 13,311 downwards.
AGCATTCAGCATCGGACATTTGTCCCTTTTGTATTTTATTTTTATCAATGATGTATTTCTGACTATATTCGGAAATAAACAATTGATACTTGGAATTAATGTCCTCGAGGTTCCAGCTCTTCTCAACTAAACGAAAATTATCATGTGGCCCTTCATATTTGGCGATAAAGAAATCGACATAATGACTGATATCATATTTATCAATGATTTCATTAACTTGTTTTTCGAGATTATTTGCCGAAATCCAGCAGCTATTAGATAAGGAGCCAAATCCGCTCCATACTAATTCTTTTCTAAGTTCATCCCTTACTGTCCGAATTTCCTCTGGAATGGTGTACATGAATATTCTCCACTGTCCATCCCACTTTTCCGGCATAAGTTTAAATATCCTTTTAGCCGCTTCATCAATCCTCTTTTGACCACGATTTGTTAAAGAATAATAGCTTTTATTGCCGATTTTATCGGACTGAACCCAGCCTTGCTTATTCATCCTAGAAATAGCTGCCCGAACAGATTGATCATTATGACCAAATTCACTTAATAACCGAATTAAACTTCCAATCCAAATTTTACTGCCATAATGTGATATATAGTCTCCATATAAAGTAAAAATCATTGATCTAGTATTCAAGTACCTTCAATCCTCACTTCATTTCATATAGAAAGAATGTCGAAATAATTACGTTATGAAGTAATTCTACTATATAAAATGAAATATTCATAACATTTTAAATCCTAGCATTATGTTATATTCTCTATCTCCCCTTGAAATTCGGCCTTCTTTTTTCCTGAAAAGCCTTCATGCCTTCTTTTTGATCTTCAGTTGAAAATAATAAATAGAAATTTTTTCTTTCAAAATCCATGCCTTCTTCAAGAGGGACATCTACCGCTTTCAGCACCGATTCCTTTATTAAGCGAATAGATATCGGTGCTTGATTGGCTATATGTCTAGCCATTTTTAATGTTTCTTCCATTAGAACCTCACTAGCAAAAAGTTGGTTGACTATCCCAAAATGGAGAGCTTCTTTTGCCAAGATTCTTTTTCCAGTAAAAAGCCATTCCATCGCCTTTGTTTTACCAGCTAGCTTTGTTAACCGCTGCGTTCCTCCTGCACCAGGCATAACACCAAGATTTACTTCGGGAAATCCGAATTCCGCATCCTCTGCGCCGTAAAGAAGATCGCAGCATAGGGCAAGTTCAAACCCCCCGCCAAGAGCAAACCCCTGGACAGCTCCAATTATTGGCTTCTTTATCATGGCCAATCGGTCCCAATCCTTGAATTGATTGCGCAGCTCAAAATCGATTGCATCGTCATTAGCCATTTCTTCGATATCAGCTCCAGCAGCAAATGCCCTTCCTTTGCCGGTCAATATGATGACTTTGACATCATCATTTTCTTCAAATTCTTCCATAACAGTTAGAATTTCTGATACCATTTTGCGATTAATTGCGTTAAGTACCTTTGGACGATTTAAGGCTATGAATCCTAGCTTTCCTTCAATGGCAGCTTCAATAAATTCATAGTCATTACCCATCTACGCTTTCACCAATCATTAATGTAATTAAATCACCTGCAAATTTCATTGCATCTTTGCCTGATGCCTTCCCTTCATCGGTTCTCATCGCCGATTGAAGTGACTCTAGACTGTCATAATGCATTTCACACATGAGGTAATACTTCCCTTCCCCACCCATTGGACTGCCTACAATTCTAGTAACCTCCATTTTGCGAAGGCCAGGGATTTTTTCCGTAAGAGGAGCGTGTGTTTCAAAGTAATGCTTATCAAAAGCTTCTTTGTTTTCAGGATGCTTGTATAATGCGATAAGTTTTGCCATTTTACTTTCTTCCTTTCAATTTGTATTTATATTGTTGAAACAGGTTTCATAGCTTCGAAAGGGTTTTTGCAAGTCCTGCAGTAAAGAATGCTGCGACAGGCAGTTGGCCCAAAGAGATTGTCTAGAGTTGTATAGTTGGAGTCGCAAAACGGGCAATTCACTTGCCACTCTCCAGTTTCGCGGATATGTTTTGGAGGAGGGGCAATTCCGAATTCTTTTAAATCCTCTCTCCCCTTTACTGTAATTCGGTCTGACGTCCATGGTGGGTGGTAAATGAATTGTACATCAATTAGCTCAAAAGCAAATTGAGATTTAATTTCTGCTACTACGTTGTGACGGATAATTTCAAGAGCTGGGCAGCCCATAAAGGTTGGAAGCAACTCAATTGTTACGTTAGAGCCATTCACTGTCACTCTTTCTACCATCCCTAAATCAACGATCGAGATGGAGTCTATTTCAGGATCCTTTACTTGATGCAGCACTTTAATAATATTGTCTACAGAGGTATTTATTTTCTTCATATACAATCAATCCTTCTTCCTACCAAGTAGCTGTGGGATCTGCATGATATACTTCAGATAGAATGGCTAAAGCAGTGTCGAGTTCCTTAAGATGTTCTCCAATACGTCCATTCCCACTCTTCATTCCGAACGAATCTGGCATCGGCAAATTGATAGCTTCAAAGATTGGAAGCATAGAAGCCCTCCATTTGTGCTTCAATATTTCTTCATCTTCAATTAATCCTAATTTTGACATATCACTCCCGAGTGGTCCTAAAGTCAATACACCTTCGAAATCAGCGAATACCTTAGCAACAGCAGCTTCCATTCTTTTTCTTGCCTCACCCCCAGCATTCATTAATTGCACAAACCATGTTTTCCAATGTAAAAGATGGTAGAAGAGCTCCATATTAACATTGAGTGCCATATGAGCAAGTGGTTGATACGTTGAATTTTTCAGTGAGTCCATGCGGATTTTCTTTGCCTGTACGTAGAAGTAATTTCTAACAACTGCAAATGCAAAATCGTACTGGGGCTTGGATAAATAGTGGCCAGGACCATTAACCATTTCAAGCAAAACAGCATTTCTTCGGTCCTTAGCTTTTCGTGAATGCGCTAATTCATCAACACTGCCTTCACCAAGTTCTTCTAGAAGCTGATAAAACATCGCCGCATGCCCCATTGTATCTTGGCCAATGGAGGAAAAGGCAACGTCCTCCTCAATATGAGGAGCAAGGCCAAGCCATTCCGATCCTCGGTAGGCGAGTATGAAATCATCATCAGCGAGCTGGTATAAGAGTGCTGTTAATGAAGATTTATATGCAGGATCCAGTGATGAAATATCAGTCTTGTTCACTCTTTTTCAATCCTCCCCATGACAAAATTTCCTTTTCATCAAGCATTGCTTGTTCATACTGACGCCATTTTTTTCTTAAATAGCCGTATCCCTTCGTATTTCGATAATCTTTATTATCAAGCCGCATCAATGTCTGCTTTTCCTCAAGAGACATTTTTCGAATATCCGAGCTTTTTATTACCCAAATATCTGCTACCGGCTCCCTCCGCATAAAGTTTTCCTGTGCCATAACTAATGCAAGCTCTTGATTTGGAGCAAGCAAGGAAAACTGATATTGTAATGGGGAGGTGTCCGTCCTTTTACTGAAAACCTCGAATTCCTGGTAAAATCCTCCACTGCTCAAAGGCTCTCCTCCAATCTAATTTCTTCATAAATTCAATGATTTACATTTGCCAGCGCATCACGGACCCACTGATTTTCAACATAAGTTGTTTGCCGCAATTCCAAACGTTCCTTTGATTTCGGGCCTTTATTCCTGACAATTTCTTTAAACCGGTCCCAGTCAGGCTGCTTATAAACCCATTTTCCCTGCTCTTTATCAAAATGCATCGTTTCATCCGGGATTGTTAATCCAAGAGAAATGACTCTAGGAATGTATTTCGAAAAGAAATCCTGTCTCAGTTGTTCATTCGTTTTGGTTCGAATTCGATATTTAATTGTAATGTCTTGCTTAGAAGTTCCAGTCGTTGATGCATCTGCCGGACCGAAGAACATCAGGAGGGCATCCCACCATCTATTAATGGCACCTTGAACCATCTCTCTTTGTTCCTTTGTTCCTTCAGCCAATGCCATAATGATGGACTCGCCATGCTGGGCATGGAAAACTTCCTCTGCACAAATTCTTTTCAACGCTCTTGCATAAGGCCCATATGAAGCATCTAGCATATTGGTTTGCGAAATGATGGCTGCACCATCAACAAGCCAGCCAATTAATCCTGCATCTCCCCATGTCGGGGCTTCCATATGAAACACATTATGAAATTTCAGCCTTCCGTTAAATAAATCGTGCATAATATCTTCACGGGTTTTACCGAAAGGCTTCATTAAATCTTCTGCAACTCTTAATAGCAGCTGCCCGTGTCCCATTTCATCCTGTACCTTTGCCATGATCCCAAGCTTTCTTTTTAATGAAGGTGCTTTCGGAACCCATTCCTTTTCAGGCAACGCCCCCATAATTTCACTAATTCCATGCATTGAAATTAATTTAATCAGCGTTATACGATATTCGTCAGGCATCCAATCATCTGCTTCAATTTTTTCACCATTGTTGATACGATTCATGAAGTGCTCGTATTTCTCCTCATCTGTTAAGTGCTCGTTAAAAATCGTTATTGACAAATTACTCACCCCCAAATTTTAATAACGTTTTAATTACTTCATACAATTTACTTAAAAATTAAAATCGATCCTTTAAGTAATTTTATATAACGTTTATTTATCGTGATGATTATTATGTGTCATATATTTATCACAAAGATACATTGGAAATGGTAAAAAGTCAATGAATTTTCTGAAAATTTTATATATTAATTCACCCAATTTTCTTCATTGAAAACCCGATGCCTGACGGTAGTGGCTTAGAGTTTTTATCCAAACAGTTGACTATGTTATAGTTAGATAGGACAAACAATTTGGAAAGATTATGTAAAGGTAATTCCGGAATAATGACATAAGGACATGGAGGAAGGTAAAATGAATCAAGCAGTATTGGATTTTCTTCAGGATAAGAGAGAAATACATCTTAAGGAGCTCTTTGAATTTTTAGCAATCCCAAGTATTAGTGCCCTGCCCGACCATAAAGACGATGTACAAAGGGCAGCCCAATGGACAGCTGATGCACTGGCAAAAATAGGGGTTGAAAATGTAAAAATTTACGAAACAAAAGGGCATCCCGTTGTCTATGGAGACTGGTTAAAGGCCGAAGGAAAACCGACAGTTCTTATATATGGCCACTATGATGTACAACCTGTAGATCCCCTTCATTTATGGGTGACTTCCCCATTTGAAGCAGATATTAGAGATGAAAAAATATTTGCTCGTGGTGCCAGTGATGATAAGGGACAAGTATTCATGCATTTGAAAGCCATTGAAGCAATCCTGCAAACAACTGGCACTCTTCCGGTAAACTTTAAGTTTTGCATTGAGGGCGAAGAGGAGATTGGAAGTCCTAATCTTCCAGCTTTTGTTGAAGAAAATAAAGAGCTTTTATCAGCTGATGTGATTGTTATATCGGATACGGGCATGATTGATAAAGGCAAGCCTACCATTTGCTATGGTCTACGCGGATTATGCGGCTTACAAATTGATGTGAAAGGTGCAAAAGGAGATCTGCATTCAGGTTTATATGGCGGAGCTGTGCAAAACCCTATTCACGCCCTAGTCCAACTAGTTAATACATTCCATGATATCGATGGAAAAATAACTGTAGATGGATTTTATGATCAAGTTCAGCCTTTAACTGAAGATGAAAAACAAGCATACGATGCTTTGGAAATGAGTGATGAAAGCTTTAAGCAGCAAGCTGGAGTCACAGAATTATTCGGAGAAAAAGGCTATACGACATTAGAAAGATTATGGGTTAGGCCGACACTTGAAGTAAATGGGATTTATGGGGGTTTCCAAGGTGAAGGCATTAAAACAGTCATCCCTTCTGAAGCTACTGCAAAAATTACATGCCGTCTAGTCCCAAATCAAGATCCTGATGAGATTGTAAACCTTTTAAAGCAGCATATCGAAAAAAATAAACCAAAAGGTGTAGAGGTGAATATTTCTTTATTTGATAAGGGTTCACCGTATGTCACTCCTTTTGACAATCCAGCTATTCAAGCTGCTGGCCGTGCCTATGAAAAGGTATATGGAGTTCCTACATCCTATACACGTGGAGGCGGATCCATTCCGATCGTAGCGGCATTTGATCAAATATTAAAGCTTCCTGTTGTCTTAATGGGTTTCGGTCTGCCTGATGAAAATTTCCATGCGCCAAATGAGCATTTTCATTTAGAAAACTTTGATAAAGGTCTTGATACACTTTGTTATTATTGGTATGAACTGGAGAAATCAATTTAAGTAAAAAGACGCCACTTTAGCTGGCGTCTTTCCATTTATCCAAGCACTTTACTGCCGATTGTTCCCGCATGGCTTTTTCGCATATATAAGAACATAAAAAAGAACAGAATGGCGCTAGCTCCTCTTAGAATAGTAGAAATAGTCATGGCCACGTCCATACTAGTATTCTCAAGAAGGAATACACCGAACTGTGGAGCAATAAACGCTACAAGTGCTAGCAATATATTATAATTCGAAATACATGTACTGCGATTATCCTCCGTTGTAACCTCTAATAAATGATTAAATAATAATAACACGGTCCCCGAGACGAATAAGCCAGAAGAAGCATTTACAATGACAAGATAAACTAAATTAGTGGAGAGCACAGTCAAAATTGGAGTACTGGCCATTCCTAAAGATACCAATATCAGCATCTTTGCATTGCTGTGTTTGTCGGCCATTCTCCCCCACCATTTAAAACTGGCTATCTGAGCAATTTGATTGGAAACTGTAAATAAACTGATCCAAAAAGCAGTCGCTCCTGCATATTTTATTTGGTAAATACTAAATAATGACCACGCCATTTGCCATCCAAAATTAAAAAATAAGCAGCAAACTAAAAAATAGACGAATGGTTTATGTTTATAAACCTGGAGGCCTAGATTTAGTTTCTTCTTTTCTATTTTCTTATCAGTCTTTTTTTCTTTATGCTTCAATAAATAGTAAACTTCCAATAACCCGAAAAGGAATGCACAAATAAATAATAGCTGAAATGGCAAAGCATTGCTCTTATCAAATTGCTGCAAGAGAATACCGATCAAGAAGGTAGATATCATCCCAACAATAGTCATCATTTTATTTCGGTCACTAAAAAAGCTGCTTCTTCTTTCGTCAGGAATAAGGTCTCCAATAAAGGATTGCCAGCTTAAATTGGCAAATGAACCAGGTAAATTCATAAATCCAACTAAAAGAACAAATGCCCAGCTCCGATATTCAACAGGTAGATATATGACAAAAAACATTGCGATGAGAAACAAACGTGCAGCCAGAAAGGAATAAGCTGTAAATTTCTTCTTTTCTTCTAATTTGCTTAAAATGATTGATCCGATCAGCATCGCGAACATCCCGACAAATTGCGGCAATGAACTAATTAATCCGACCTGATAATTCGTAGCCCCAAGAACACTAATAGCGAACAAGGGAAAATAATTGTTACTAATATTTAGGACAATCGTTGTTGCAATTCCATTTCGGATACTAAGCTTTTCATTTGCCTTTAATGTACTATACGACTGTGGCATTTTTTCCTCTTCCTTCATTCATGTAGCTATTTATTTCGTCATTCTAAATAATTTTTCTTTAGCTATCATAATCCCTCCTCAAATAAGATGCAAGGGGGTTTCTGCGTTTTAGGAAAAATTTTATTACTGGACTCACAACAGCTTTTCGAAAAAGAAAAAGAAGCCATATTTCCGGCCTCTTTTGATATAGCATATAACTAAAAATAATCAGCTGACCATGTTCTTACCCTTTAGCATCAAAATAGCTTCTTCGTTTTTAGCAATTTTCGTTAATTGGGCATCCAAACGCTGATTAATACAAAGTAATTCTTCGCTGAATATTTTAATTGAAGCCCCTTTCAAATATTGAAAAAAGTCATTTAATTCCTCTCTTTGATAGGATTCCATTTTTTCAACTATGTCCTTAATATCAGACAAATCAATTTGATTCACTTCTATTCTATGTTCAATGCTATCGACTTTCTCCAATCGATCCAGCCGTCTCTCCAGCGATTTAATGTTATCACTGATTTCAGCAACTTGATTTCTTATGTCATTCATTCCATTCAATATTTTCGTTAATATCTCCTCCATCACCTATCGCTCCTTATTTTTATTACATTAATCTTACCACCATTGACTAGTAGGAATCTGTGAATATTTATTTACAATGATAATGATTTACTAAAATATGTCAGAAGTGTGAATAGCAAAAACAAAAAAACCTGGACATTCACCATATCCAGGCATCTCATGTATTTTATTTTTTTTCGCCAAATATTTCTGCTTCTAGTCTTCGTCCTGTTGGAGTTGCAGCAAGGCCGCCTTCAGCCGTTTCTCTTAATGCTGATGGCATTGACTGACCAATGAGGAACATCGCATGAATGACTTCATCACATGGAATTCGGCTTTTAATGCCAGCTAGAGCCATATCAGCTGCGGTCATCGCATTTGAAGCACCCATTGCATTTCGTTTCACACAAGGAACTTCTACTAATCCTGCAACAGGGTCACATACTAAGCCAAGCATGTTTTTCAATGTAATGGCCATTGCCTCAGCAGCCTGACTAGGTGAACCTCCAGCAAGCTCAACAATAGAGGCAGCCGCCATCCCGCTTGCCGAGCCCACCTCAGCTTGACAGCCGCCAGCAGCACCAGAAATAGACGCATTGTTTGCGACAACAAAGCCAAAGGCTGCAGAAGTAAATAGAAATTCAATCATTTCCATTCTCGTTGGATTTAAGACTTCCTTCACTGCAAATAATGTACCAGGTACAACACCTGCAGAACCAGCAGTCGGAGTTGCACAAATAGTACCCATTGCTGCGTTAACTTCGTTCGTTGCTACTGCTTTACTTACCGCATCCAGCAGAATATTTCCTGATAATGATTTTCCGCTTTTAATATAATTTTGCAGCAGAACTGCATCTCCACCCGTTAAACCGGAGACTGAAGTAACCCCTTTTAAACCGCGCTCAACAGCTTCTTCCATAACCGTTAAATTACGATCCATCTTAGCAATAATTTCTTCTCTAGTAAGCCCAGTTACTTCAATTTCCTGCTGAATCATAATTTCTGCTATTTTCACTTGTTTACTTTCGGCAAGTTCAACAAGTTCAGCTACATTTCTAAATAAAATCATCTTTCCACCCCTAATCCTGGCTATATAATCAAATGCGCCTTGGTGTATTTGTGCCCCATTTTTCTCGAGCTTGCTCGAAAAATTCCATATGAAAAATCGAGGCATCCGCCGGAGGCTTTAACTTTATTCAGCCGGAGTTTAACCCCCACTGAATTAGTTATTCTTATTGATTCTCCCCCTATTTATAGAAGTAGGGGATTTCTGCTGAATAAAGTTAATCAACCATTCTAATAATCTGCGTTACATTAGGAACATTTTCTATCTCTGCAATGACATCCTGTTGAATCTTTTGATCTACCTCTATCACCATTAAGGCCATTTTTCCCTTTTCCTTACGGGAAACCTCCATATGACCAATATTGATTTCATGATTTGCTAATATTTTTGTAACAGATGAGATAACACCAAACTGATCGTTATGAACAACAAGAATAGCTGGATGTTCGCCAGACAATTTAAGCTTAAATGAATTTAGTTCAGTTATTTCAATCGTACCTCCGCCAATTGAAATACCAACAACCTCTAAATCACCTTTTTCATCGTATAAATTAATCCGAACGGTATTCGGATGATCTGGTACCATTTCCTCTACAGAAAATACAATCTCCATTCCAGCCTCTTCAGCAAGCTTCAGTGAAGAAGGAATACGCTCATCGTACGTATCAAAATCTAAGAGCCCGCCAACTATTGCTACATCCGTCCCATGGCCTTTATAGGTTTTGGCAAATGAACCATATAAAGATATTACTGCTTTCTTTGGAAGCCGGTTAAATAATGTTCTTGCCACACGTCCAATTCTTGCAGCTCCTGCTGTATGAGAGCTGGATGGGCCAATCATAACCGGACCGATAATATCAAAAGCGGATCTATATTTCATGTCGAATGCTCCTTTTTAATAAATATTAGAATAACTTATCTCGAGTTTGAGAACTGTCTAGCTCCAGCGCCTACCCCCTCGAGGTCACAAGCCAATCCTCCCAGAAAGGTAAAGAACACCTTTCCGGGAGGCTCGACTTGTGCTTGTCGGGGGTGACCAAGGCGCTTCCGCTTTTCTATTAATTTATGAGTTCAAAATTATTTATGTTCAGCAAGCTCTTCTGGCTGAAGCTCATTTATTGTTCTAATTTTTTGTAAATAATTATAAACCGTGAATTTTGAAACACCGAGTACTGATGCCACATAATCTGTTGCACCTTTTATTAAAAATGTCCCTTTTTCATCAAGCTGCCTAACACATTCCACTTTTTCATCAAGGCTCATTAGGGATGGCGCTTTCTTAAATCCGAGCAAAACTTGTTCAACCATTTCATGGATAACCTCTTGGACAGAGGTGAAGAAGTTTTCTGATTTTGTATGCTGTTGTTCATCAAAGCTAATAAATTCTTCGATTTCTCCGCCAAATTGCATTAATAGACTTATATCATAATTAATACATAAAGCACCGATAATCTTACCGTGAATATCACGAAGGAAGATGGTTGCTGATTTCATCACATTCCCTTTGCTCGACTGTGTTTTATAGCTCGGAATATCCTCTATTTCCTGATCCTTTTTTGCTAGCTCGTTTAACACTAGATCCGTAATGGGAGAGCCAATTTTCCTTCCAGTCACACTCCCAGCAAGATGAATAAGCGATCTTTTCAAATCTGAAAAATCATGAACGGCTACTTCACAACGAGACCCAAACATCTTTACAAGCATATCGGCTGTGCGAATTGCTAAATCAAATATTGGGCGATGAGATTCCTTCAATTCTGACACATCCTTCATAAACTTTTTCATTTAAACAAGTAATATTATAATATCACAAAATTTCTGTAGTTAAAATAATATTTTAATAGCTACAAAAATTTTGTAACAGCCTTCAAAAAAAAGAAGACTCCGCTTAACAAGTCTTCTCACATTTCATTTTATACATTTTTTAAAACTAAATTTAAGCGGTTTTCCCGCTGCACCTTCTCATCTTCTGTTGCTAAATCATATTTCTTTAACAGGTGAAATACTTCATTTAATATATCCTGTGTATGTTCTTCATTAAAGAAAGCCTCAAATAGCGGAGCCATGCTATTAGGTAAAAATTCTTTTTGCTGCCCGTACTTCAGCTTAACATCTTCAAGTGAATGATCTAATTTACACTCGCTCATTATTATTCCTCCTGTCTAATGAAACTATAACTTCACTTTACTATATAGATGATCGATAGTCTAATTTCAAATATTTTTGTTTACATAATAATATTATGTTAAACATTTTTTTGTACATTATGAAACAGCTTTAAAGCAACAAAAAAGAGCGAAGATTTACTCTCCGCCCTTCCCATTATTCCACATTGCCCGTTTGTTTTCCTGTTTCACTTTTGATCGGATCTACCTTTTTTATATACTGATAATCATTTCTGTCAATCGGTTCATAGCCATCTGGCTGATAGAATCTTAGAAGGTCTTTATATACGATGTTATCTGATATTTGCAGTTCAGCTTTTGCTTTTTCAGCTAAATGTGCATATTCTTTTCCATCTACAAGCTCACCTGTTTCATTGGAATAGAATTTTTCGTCCACTTGGGTCACTTTCGGAGAGACAAAGTCTCCATTGCGGAATGGAATGACTTCACGATGGTTTTTAGACAAAAGATCAGAGCCAATTTCCAAATAATCCTTCGTATCAATTCCTAATAAATGCAGCACTGTTGGACGAACATCTACTTGGCCGCCAATTTGATGCTGAGCTCCGCCATCTACTCCTGGTACATGGATGAATACCGGAACTCTTTGCAGATTTCTAGCATACTCAAAAGGAGTAATTTCTTTTCCGATAATTTCAGCCATCGCATCATTATGGTTCTCTGAAATGCCATAATGATCGCCATACATGACAACAACCGTATTATCATATAGTCCTGATGCTTTAAGGTCATTAAAGAACTGTTCAATTGCCTGGTCCATATAATTCGCAGACTGGAAGTATTGGTTCACTACCTTATTATCAGTTTCAGCTGCAGGGAAATCAGTATCCCCTTCATCCATTTTAAATGGAAAATGATTAGATAGAGTAATGAATTTTGTATAAAAAGGCTGTGGCAGACTTTCTAACATCGGCATGGATTCAGTAAAGAATGGTTTATCCTTCATGCCATAGTTTTTCGTGTTTTCTTCACTCATATCGTAATATTCTGCATCAAAAAATTGATCATATCCTAAAGAACGATACATTTCATTGCGATTCCAAAACGTTTTATAGTTTCCGTGGAAAACTGCTGACGTATATCCATGTGTTTTCAAAATAGCTGGTGCGGCATGATACGTATTTTGAGCTTTTGTTACATAGACAGAACCTTGAGACATCGGATATAAAGAATTATCCATAATAAATTCAGCATCTGATGTTTTTCCTTGACCTGTTTGGTTAATAATATTATCAAAATAGAACGTTTCGCCATTATGCGCCAATGAGTTTAAAAATGGAGTTACCTCTTGGCCGTTTAACTTGTAATCGATAATAAAGGTTTGAAGTGATTCTAAAGAAATGTAAATCACATTCATTCCTTTCGCTTTTCCAAAGTATTCAGGATTAGGCGCAGCATAATTAGCTTTAATATAGTTCTCCACTTCTGTAATGTCGTTTGAATCAGCTAAAGCTCTTTGACTAGCTGATCGTGCATTTTGAATGACATCATAAACAGAGAAATTATAGGCGCCTAAATATTTCACAAGATAGTTTCTGTCAAAAGAACGAGTAAGCAATTGTGGACGATCTGCTTCAGCCAGACCTAGATTAATAATAAATGTTAGGATAGCTGCCGCAATCACATACTTCGCAGGCTTTCTGCTTACTGTCTTACTAGGGTTGTACCATTTTTTAAAGACAAAAACCGCCAGGATAATTGTATCAATAAAGTAACATACATCAAAAGGACTCATTAAGGATAAAGCACTTCCCCCTAATTGGCCCCCGTTCGTCTTCGTTTGCATAACGACTGGAACGGTAATAAAGTCATTGAAGAATCGGTAATATACAATATTTGCATATAATAAAAACGACATTAAAAAGTTCATCGTAATGAATAATGCAGATTGTATCCGTCCTTTAAAAAATAAAGCAAAACCTAGGAATAATAAGGCGGAACTTAACGGGTTTAGAAACAATAAAAA